>JAQAJI010000099.1 GCA_028278665.1 Candidatus Rariloculus versatilis | reverse complement strand
CCCGGGTCGGCAATGACAACTGGATCATGGCCTACTCCCATATCGCGCACGACTGCGTGGTCGGGGACCACACGATTTTCGCGAACAATGCATCGATCGCCGGTCACGTGCATGTCGGCGACCACGTATTGCTTGGCGGATTTACGGCCGTGCATCAGCACTGCGTGCTTGGGCAGAGTTCGCTGTGCAGCATGTTCAGTTACGTGACCAGGGATATTCCGGCCTTTGTAACAGTGTCCGGTCGGCCGATCAGGCCGCGCGGCATCAACTCCGAGGGACTCAAGCGGCGTGGCTTGTCATCCGCCGCGATCCGTAACATTCGCGATGCCTATCGCGTCGTCTACAGGCAGGGATCGAACCTCGAGGAAGCCGTTGCTGAACTGGAGGCGCGCGTCGAGTCCCAACCGGAACTTGAGCCGTTCGTAAGCTCGCTGACGCATGGTTCGCGCGGCATCGTCCGCTAAGGGGCCGGCACGGCGGCGCATGCGCATTGCGCTCGTCGCGGGAGAGGCTTCGGGCGACACGCTCGGTGCGGGCCTGATCGACTCGATCCGGGCGCGCGCGCCCGATGCCACGTTCCACGGCATCGCCGGCCAACACATGATCGATTCAGGTTGCGAGCCATGGCACCGCATCGAGGAGCTGTCGGTCATGGGCCTGGCCGAGGTGCTGCCGCACCTGCCGCGTCTGCTCAGGCTGCGCCGCCGGCTCATCGATCGCATCGTCGGATTGCGCCCGGATGTGTTCGTGGGAATCGATTCATCGGACTTCAACTTGCCGGTGGCGGCAGCGGTCAAGGCTGCCGGCATACCGGCGGTTCAGTACGGGAGTCCGCAGGTCTGGGCGTGGCGCCAGTCCAGAGTGTCAAACGTGCGCAAGGCCACCGATCTTGTGCTGTGTCTGTTGCCTTTCGAGACGGATTTCTACGCGGCGCATGACGTCGCTGCCCGATTTGTCGGACATCCGCTCGCAGATGCGATCCCGTTCGAAGTCGACGCTGAGCGGGCGAAAGCGGATCTCGGCTTGCCGGTGACCGGTCCTGTCGTTGCGATCCTGCCCGGCAGCCGGAAAGCCGAAGTTGCACGCCTGAGCGAGCCGTTTCTCGCAACGGCGCAATGGTTGCAACGCGAGCGCCCGGATTTGCGATGCGTCGTGGCGCTTGCCAACGCACCGGCCGGGGCGATCTGCCGCGCCGCGGCGAACCGCCTCAAACTCGATCCGCCGCCGCTCCAGGTCACGGGACGGGCGCGCGAGGTGCTCGCGGCCGCCGACGCCGTGCTGACCGCGTCCGGTACGGCGACGCTCGAAGCCCTGCTGCTGAAAAGGCGCATGGTCGTGGCGCACCGCCTGTCCGGCCTGACGTATTGGCTTGCCCGGCGCATGGGAATCCAGCGCCTGCCGCACTTCTCGCTGCCGAACCTGCTTGCCGGACACCGGCTCGTACCCGAATTTGTTCAGCGCGAGGTCCGGCCCGATATACTTGGACCGGCGCTGTTGAGCTGCCTCGAGGCCGATGCGAGTGCGCCCGGTTTCCGGGACGAATTCGTTGCCATCCATGAGCAACTCAGGCAAGACGCCAGCGCGTCGGCCGCCGATGCCGTGCTGAAACTGGCCTTGCGGAAACCTGTGCCCTGATGTCGAGGATCCATCACGAGCCGACGACTGTGGCGACGGGCGCCATCGTCGCAGGCGTCGACGAAGCGGGGCGAGGTCCTCTGGCCGGCCCCGTCATCGCCGCGGCCGTCATTCTCGATGCCGCGCGGCCGGTTGCCGGCTTGCGTGACTCAAAGCTCCTGACCGAACGCCGGCGGACCCGGCTCGCTCGCGAGATCCGCCGCAACGCGGTCGCGTTCGCGCTTGCAGCCGCGGCGCCGGGCGAAGTCGATGAACTCAACGTCCTGCAGGCCACTTTGCTCGCGATGCAGCGGGCTGTGCTCGGTCTGGCGGTGCGGCCGGATCTCGTGCGCGTGGACGGCAACCGCACCCCGTCGTTCAGGCGCCACCCCGGCCGCTACCGGACCGAAGCGGTCGTTCGCGGCGACCAGAGCGTGCCTTGCATCAGCGCGGCATCGATACTGGCGAAGGTCTGCCGCGACCGCCTGATGCGACGGTGGCATCGTGCTTTCCCGGGCTACGGCTTCGACCGCAACAAGGGTTATGGGACGCGCGAACACATCGACGCGATCGAGCGGCTCGGTCCGTGCGCTATCCATCGCATGAGTTTCGCGCCGCTTGCTCGGGATTCGGGTTTTCGACGGGCGGCCGGACAATGACCGGCTTCGTTCACCTGCGCGTTCACACCGAGTATTCGCTGGTCGACAGCATCGTGCGTGTGAAGGCGTTGGCCGAGAAGACCGCAGCGCTTGGCATGCCGGCAATCGCGATGACCGATCAGTCAAACGTGTCGGCGCTCGTAAAGTTCTACCGCGAGAGCGTGGCGAGAGGCATAAAGCCCATCGTGGGCGCGGACATCCGCATCGCACAGTCGCGTGAGGACAGTGAACCGACGCAGTTGACGCTGCTGTGCATGAATACCGAAGGCTACGGGCGGCTGACGCGGCTCCTGTCCCTCGGTCATGAGCTCGGGCCCTGCCATGGGCGCACTGTCATTCTCAACGAGTGGCTTGAGCCGCAAGCGCTCGAAGGTCTGATTGCGCTTTCAGGCGCTCAATGCGGAAAACTCGGTCGTGCGATCCTGAGCACGACGTCCCGGCGTCGTGCCGAGGACGTGCTCGAGGAGTGGCTCGGGCGCATGCCGGGCCGCTTCTATATCGAGTTGCAGCGCATCGGCAGGAGCGACGAGACGGCCTACGTCCGTCAGGCGGTCGAACTCGCGGCGACTCACAGCGTACCGGTACTCGCTACGAACGAGGTGTGCTTCCTCGACCGCGACGACTTCGATGCGCACGAGACGCGGGTCGCGATCGCCGGGGGCTGGACGGTCGAGGATCCGAACCGGCCGAAGGACTACAGCGCCGAGCAGTTTCTGAAGTCGTCAGACGAAATGGCGGCCCGGTTCGCGGACCTGCCCGAAGCGCTGGCCAATACCGTGGAGGTGGCCATGCGCTGCAGCTTCGAACTCGATCTCGAGCGAAAGTTCATGCCGCGATACGAGATAGTGGGCGGCCAATCGGCCGAATCCCATCTGCGCGAGAGGTCCAGTGACGGACTCGCTGCACGCCTGCGCAACTCCGGTGTCGTCGATGCGGACCGTCAGGACGCGTATCGCAAGCGCCTCGAAAGCGAACTCGGTGTCATCTGCAATACGGGTTTCGAGGGTTACTTTCTCATCGTTGCCGATTTCGTCGCCTGGGCGCGCGAGCAGGCGATTCCGGTGGGTCCTGGCCGGGGATCCGGAGCCGGATCGCTGGTCGCCTATGCGCTCGGCATCACTGACCTCGATCCGATCGTCCACGATCTTCTGTTCGAACGATTTCTGAATCCGGAACGCGTTTCGCTGCCCGATTTTGACATCGACTTCTGTATCGAAGGACGCGACCGGGTTATCGACCATGTCGCGCGTCGCTACGGCGCCGACCATGTATCGCAGATCGTGACGTTCGGCACGATGGCGGCCCGCGCCGTCGTGCGCGATGTCGGGCGTGCGCTCGGTCAGCCCTACGGCTTTGTCGATCGCATCGCGAGGCTCATTCCGTTCGAGCTCAAGATAACCCTCGACAAGGCCCTCGAGGACGAAGAGGAACTGAGTCGGCTCTATTCGGCAGACCCGCAAGTCCGGTCGATAATCGACCAGGCGCGCCGGCTTGAGGGGCTGGCCCGCAACGTCGGTACCCATGCCGGCGGCGTGGTGATCGCGCCCGCTCCCCTGACGCGGTTCATGCCGCTGTACCGCGATCCCGAAGGCGCTTCCCTGACCCAGTTCGACAAGGACGACGCCGAAGCGCTGGGCCTCGTAAAGTTCGATTTCCTCGGTCTGAAGACACTGACGATTATCGACAAGGCGGTCGGGACCATCAATCGAAGCCGCACGGCGCGTGGCGAGGAGCCGATCGATCTCGACGCGATCGGGTTTGACGACAAGAAGACCTACGACCTGCTCAATACGCTCAACACCACCGCGGTATTTCAGCTCGAGTCTCGCGGGATGCGCGATCTGATCAGGCGGATCGGTCCGGACCGCTTCGGCGATATCGTTGCGATCGTCGCGCTGTTCCGTCCGGGTCCCATGCGCATGGCCGACGACTTCATCAATCGCAAGCAGGGCCAGGATCAGATCGACTATCTCCATCCGGAACTCGAGCCGGTGTTGCGTTCGACCTACGGCGTGATCCTCTACCAGGAACAGGTCATGCAGATTGCGCGGATACTGGCCGGCTATTCGCTCGCAGGCTCCGATCTGCTGAGGCGCGCGATGGGCAAGAAGGATGCCGGGGAGATGGCCAAACAGCGCGCCGTCTTTCTCGAGGGCGCCCGCAAGCGTGGCGTCGAACCCGGGCTCGCCGAGCACATCTTCAACCTCATGGAGAAGTTTGCGGAGTACGGATTCAACAAGTCGCATTCGGCGGCCTACGCCGTCATCGCCTACCAGACGGCGTGGCTCAAGGCGCATCATCCGGTCGCATTCATGGCCGCCGTCATGACGGCGGACCTCGACGATACGGACAAGCTCATCATCCTCAAGGATGAGTGTGGCGTGTTCGGTATCGGTATCGATACGCCGAACGTGAACCGTTCCGATTGCGGTTTCACCAGGCTCGGCGAGCGCAGGATCAGCTACGGCCTGGCGGCGGTCAAGGGCGTCGGCCAGGGCCTCGCCGAAGCGATCGTGGCCGAGCGATCTGCGCGCGGCCGATTCGAGAACCTGCTGGACGTCTGCAGCCGGGTCGATCCCAACAAGCTCAACCGTCGGGCTCTGGAGGCGCTGGCGCGTGCCGGCGCACTTGACGAACTCGGCGAGAACCGGCCGACGCTGCTGGCCGCGATAGGCGACACGCTGCAATTTGCCCAGCGCCACGCACGCGACGATTCGGCCGGCCAGAGCACGCTGTTCGGCAGCGAGGACTCCGGCGGGGCGCTCTCTCAGGTGCTTGCCGCCGTCGACGACTGGAGCAGCCGGGAACGGCTTGCCGCGGAGCGCGAGAGCCTGGGCTTGTACCTGAGCGGCCATCCCTTCGACGAGTACGCTCAGCACTGCAGGCACTTCACCGACGGTTCAATTGCGGATATTGTCGCCGGGTTGTCGGCTGATGCGCAGCACACGCGAGCGCGCATGAGCGCGACGCTGGCCGGCATGGTCATGGACCTCAGGCGGCGGGGAAACTCGATGACGATCGTTGTCGACGACAACTCGCGCAGCATCGAAGTCACACTGTTCGACGAGGTTCGCAGCCGCCACCAGCACCTGATCGCCCGGGATGCCTTGCTCGTCGTCGAGGGTCAGATCAGGTACGACCGTTTCCTCAATGACTGGTCCATGCTCGCCGAGCGCCTGCATGCGATAGACCAGGAGATCGAGCAACGGGCGAGGCGCCTCACGATTGCTCTTGACAGCGGCAACGGCAGCCGTCCGACGATCGAGAACATCAAGCGCCTCCTCGAGAACCACCGGGGCGGAAAGTGCGAGGTTTGCGTCAGGTATTGCGGTTCACTTGCTGGCGCAACCCTGACACTGGGGCAGGACTGGACGGTCAGGCCGACCCGCGACCTTCGCGAACGCCTCGGCCGCATGCTCGGCGAAAACCAGGTGTCGGTCCACTATCCGAAACACCTCGCGTGAGCAGACTGGCGCGCGCCGCACAGGCGCAGACCCCAGCCGATCGGCGATAAATCCGGACGCCGGCACAGCGGTTTCGCGGTTCAGGCTGTCACTTGCCAATCTTTGAAGATTGACGGTATCGTGCCGACAAAACCTCAAGTTGCACCGATATGGACCTGAAATTCCTTGGATTTGAGCAGCCGATCGCCGAGCTCGAAGCTCGGATCGCCGAGCTCAGGTTCGTCGGCGACGACTCCGAAATCAATATCAGCGAGGAGATCGAGCGGCTAAGGAAGCGCAGCGATTCGCTGACCCGCAGCATTTTCTCGAATCTCAGCGCCTGGCAGATCGCGCAGCTTGCGCGCCACCCGCAACGGCCGTACACGCTCGACTACATTGCCCGCTGCTTCACGGACTTCCAGGAACTGCACGGCGACCGGATGTACGCTGACGATCGATCGATCATTGCCGGTCTCGCGCGCCTGCAGGGTCAGCCGGTCGTCGTGATCGGGCACCAGAAAGGGCGCGACACCCGCGAAAGAGTCATGCGCAACTACGGCATGGCCCGGCCGGAAGGCTATCGCAAGGCGCAGCGCCTGATGCGACTGGCCGAGAGATTCGGGCTTCCGGTGGTGACATTGATCGACACCGCCGGAGCCTACCCTGGCGTCGGCGCCGAAGAACGCGGCCAGAGCGAGGCGATCGCGCGCAACCTTCTCACGATGGCGGGGCTCAGGACTCCGATCGTGAGCCTCGTGACCGGCGAAGGCGGTTCGGGCGGCGCGCTTGCGATCGGCGTCGCGGATCGCGTATTCATGCTGCAATACAGCATTTACTCGGTGATCTCGCCCGAAGGCTGCGCGTCGATTCTCTGGCGCAGCGCCGAAAAGGCGGAGGCTGCGGCCGAGGCGCTCGGCATCACGGCTGAGCGGCTGCTCAAGCTCGGACTCGTCGACGAAGTCATCGCCGAACCCCTCGGCGGCGCGCATCGCGATCCGGCGGCGATGGGCGAAGCGGTGAAGAACGCGCTGCTGCAGGCGCTGGCCGAACTGCAGACCGTGCCGCGTGAGGAATTGATTACAGCACGGCGGAAAAAGCTCTTCGGGTTCGGCACCTACAAGGAAGGCTGAGCGCCGATGCCAGGCAGCTGCGCTGCTTCGCAGGCAGTCACGCTGTCGAGTAACGGGAAAGCCGTTGCGCCGGTTTGCGGGGAGGCGCACTACCGGTCGCTTGAGACGCGCGGTGAATACATCCGAAGTACGCCCTCGCGCGCGTCCCTGCGCGCGAGGGTCTCAAGCGACCGGTAGTGCAGCTACCCTTGCGTTTGTCGCAGCCGGAGGAGGCTGCGCCCGCACAGGGACAAAAGACATGGGAGACAGGCGAGCACAGGAGCCGTTTCTCGACGAACTGCAGGACGGGCTTGCCGGGCTCGTGCCGGACAAGGCGGTCGCACCGCGTTGGGCGGTGGCGTTCAGTGGCGGCGTCGATTCCACGGTTCTCCTGACTGCGCTCACGAGGCTCGGCATGCAGCCGCGGCTAGCGGCGCTGCACATCGACCACGCGACGCACCCCGCCTCGGGGGACTGGGCCGACGATTGTCGACGGGTCGCCGCCGAACTTGGCGTCGAGTTCCGCAGCAAGCGCGTCAGCGTCGATGCGGGCGCCGGTCGCGGTTTTGAAGCGGCGGCCCGCGAGGCTCGTTACGCTGCGCTCGGCGAACTGCTCGCAGCGGGTGAAATCCTGCTTACGGCGCATCATGCCGACGACCAGTTCGAAACGCTGTTGCTGCGCATGCTTCGCGGTGCCGGCGTCACGGGTCTGGGTGCGATCGCACCTCTGCGCGAGATGGCCGGAATCACCGTCGGGCGGCCCTTGCTTGCTTTCTCGCGCGCGCAGATCCTCGCGCAAGCCGATCGCTGGGGACTCGATTGGCTCGAGGATCCCGGCAACGCCGACCCTGTTCACGACCGGAATTTTCTGCGTGCGCAAATCGTGCCGCGCTTGACCGCTCGTTGGCCCGCCGCCGGCCGCACGGCCGCGCGCCTGGCAGGAAACATGCGCGAGGCGGACGGTTTGCTTGAAGAACTCGCCGCGATCGATCTCGAACAGGCAGCGTCCGCGACCAGCATCGATCGCGAGCGGCTGCGGGTGCTTGAACCGGCGCGGCAGCGCAACGCGCTGCGTTTCGCAATCCGCGGGCGCGGTTTGCCCGTCCCGAGCGCAAGCCAGCTCGAGGAACTCAGGCGGAGCCTGTCGGTGACGCGACCCGACGCCAGTACGGCGGTGACCTGGCCCGGCGCCGAAGCGCGCGTGTATCGCGATCGTCTGTACCTGTTCGAGCCTCTGGCGCAGCCGCGGCCGCACAGCGCAACCGCGCGGCTCGCCCCCAACGAACCCTGGGAGGGGGTCGAGGGCCGGCTCGTCCTCGGACCCGGCGATGCCCCGGGTCTTCCCGATGCCTGGGTTCAGGCCGGACTCGAGGTGCGCTTTCGCCGCGGCGGCGAGCGATTCAAGCCGCTGAACCGCGCTCAGAGCCGACCGCTCAAGAGCCTGTTCCAGGAAGCCGGGATCGTGCCGTGGATGCGGGACCGCGTTCCGCTGATCTATCGGGGGGACATGATCGCAGCCGTCGGCGACCTGTGGACCAACGACGCCGCGCGCGGCGAATCGGCCCGCGAAAGGTGGTGGCGCTTGGCATGGACGGATCACCCGCCGATCCGTTGACCGCGGCGGCCTGCCGCCGTGCCGCCGTTCTCAGTTGGCCAGTCCGAAATACGGGCGAATCCGGGTACCGAGGGCACTGCCGGCGAAACCCGCGGCGAGCCACACCCAGCCATGCAAGCTCGATGAAGACACGCCGCTGAAGAACGCCCCGATGTTGCAGCCGTAGGCGATGCGGGCGCCGTAACCGAGGAGCAGGCCGCCGACCACGGCCGCAATCAGCGAGCGCGGGGGTATGCGCCACACCGGTGCGAATCGTCCGGCGAGCCCAGCGGCCATCAGCGCGCCGAGAACGATGCCGAAATTCATGACCGACGTGACATTGCTGAACACGCTCGCCTCAAGCGCGCTGCCGGCCGCACCCTGCCAGTAGGGCCAGGAGGCGACGTCAACGCCCATCGCCGCGGCTGCCTTGGAGCCCCACAGCGCGAAGCCGGAGGTAATCCCCCATGGCCGGCCGGCCAGCGACAGCGTGGCGATGTTGACTGCGGCCAGCCCCAGTGCACCGGCCGCAAGCGGCCAGGGACCGCGCAGCCAGGCCGGCCCGCTCAGTGGAAAACCGATCGGGGCGGCCTCGCCGTGACGTCGGCGCTCGTAGCGCACCGCTGCGATCCAGATTGCCGCGAGCAGCACGAACGTCATCGCGAGCCCACCCGCCGTGCCGAGTTCGTCCTGCAGCGAAACGGGCCCGAGGCTCGGCATGGCCGCATCCCAGGCCGGCCGCTGGTAGGCGCCGAGCACGGATCCCGCGATGAACGCCGCAAGTGTAACCACCATGCGGGCGCTGCCGCCGCCCACGGTGAAAAGTGTTCCCGATGCGCAGCCGCTGCCCAACTGCATGCCCAGACCGAAGACGAAGGCGCCTGCGACCACCGACAGGCTCAGCGGCCGGCCCGAACCGTTGAGTTCAGTGCCCCAGAGTTCGCCCTGGGCAAGCAACGGCAGGAAAATCAAAGCCGTCACCGCGAGCATCACGAGTTGCGATCTGAGACCCGCCGTGCGGCCGCTGTGCACGGCGTTGCGCCACGCGGAGGTAAAGCCGAATGCGGCGTGATAGAGCACGACTCCGGCTCCGATACCGACGAGGAAGAGCGCCGCCTGGCGCCCGCCGAACGTCTGCATCAGGTAGAGCGCGAGCACGATCGATATCGCCAGACCTGAGACCAGAACCCGTGGATTGAGAGGGCGGGGCGGGTGCATTTGCGCCGCTCGG
>JAQAJI010000098.1 GCA_028278665.1 Candidatus Rariloculus versatilis | reverse complement strand
GGACGCCGCTATGCCCGTTGGGTGCCCAGGTGGCAGGCCCGCAGCTATCGTGTGAAACGGTTGTTTCTGCGGCTTCCGGCGCCTGAAATGGCGATCGCACGGGTCCGGCAGCGAGTGGCCGAAGGTGGCCACGATGTGCCGGACGGTGTCGTTCGTCGTCGCTTCCACGCCGGATGGCGGAATTTCGAACTCGTTTTTCGCGATCTGGTTGACGAATGGGCACTCTACGATGGTTCAGGTGCGACACCTGTGCTGATTCGAGAGGGAGAGGAACGAAATAGATGAAATCCCGAAACCCCCATGAACAGGTACCAACCCAGCGTCGCGTCCGTGACCCCGATCTTGTCGGCGCCGAAGCAGCGATGCAGAGAGCTGCGCAGCGTGCGCGGCGACGGGCTGCCAGAAACGGCACGCCCATCGCCGTATACAAGAACGGTAACATCACTTGGATTCGAGTGGACGTTGACGAGTGAGCCTGGAAAACACTCCTTGTATTCCACGACGTCCCGAATCGACTTTCTGTAACGCAGTTGTTCAAGCGTTCCCTAACCGCCCGGGAGTTCGTGTATCTCGGCAAAGAACAGGTCTTGCCAGGAGCTCGGCAGGTTGGCTATCGAGCCGATCTCGTGCATGAACTCAGCGTACTTCATGATGTTCTCCGGCCTCGTCGTGAAACGAATGTCCGGGTCGCGGAGCACTTCGACGAGTCCTGTGCGATCGAAGCCGCCGCTGCCGTCGGCCGCGATCAGCACGTCGGCCGCGGCGCCGGGATCCGCGCGGATCATTTCATTGGCTTCAGTGAGGGCGGCGAGCACGGCCGAGTAGAGTTCGGGGTTCTCGTCATGGAATCGCGTGGTCGTCGACATCATCGTGAACGTCGTCGCGCCGCCCATGACGTCGTCGGTCGTCATGATCGTGCGGATGGACGGATCCTCGCGCTCGCGATGATGGAAGGGCGGCGAGGTGTAATGCGCGTTGATTTCGCTCGTTCCGGAGAGCAGCGCAATGACGCCGTCCGGATGCGTCATCGTCACCGTGTACCTGTCGAAGAGAAACGCTTCGTCGGCGCCGTAACGATCCGTCGCATACATCTGCAAGATGATTGCGGGAATCGATACCTTGATCGCGGTCACGGCGATCCTGTCCGTCTCTCTCAGATCGTCGATCGAGTTCAGGTGCTCGGCATGCGTGTTCAGGTACATCGGCAGCGACGTCATCGCCGCGACGCCCTTGACCGCAGCCGAGTCGCGCGTGCGGTCCCATAGCGTCAGGAATCCGGGCGGCCCAGCGGCGATGAAGTCGACGGAGCCCGACAGCAGCGCATCGTTCATGACGGCCGGACCGCCGATGTCGATCCAGCGCACGGTCACGTCCGGCAGGCCCGCTGCGCTCGCATGTTTCTCAATGAGGCCGTGTTCGCGCATCATGAGCAGCGGCAGGAAACCGACGCCGCCGGCGCCGGTCGGAATCCTGAGTTCGTTCTGCGCGCCGCCGCCGCCGCAGCCTGCGAGCGTTGCAGCCGCGGCCATACCGAGCAGCAGTGTCCCCAATGTGCGTCGAGTCACGACGGTCACCTCACGACCCCACCGCGGCCGCCGCCGAGGCAGTCGCACCAGGTGCGGTTTGACGGGCCAGATCGCCCGCGTCCTGTAGCGAATCGAGCTGCCAGCACTGCCCGATCAAGGCTTCGACCTGTGCAGACGGCAGCGCGAGCACGGCCTGGTCGCGAAACTTCTCCTCGAGCTGCTCGTTGTCGAGCGGCCGGTGGATATTGCCGAGCGACTGCTCGACGAAGAGCGACAGCGTTTCGCCGCCGGCGAGGTCGACCTCGATGCCGACCTGGTCTTCGGTGACCGATTCGTCGGGGATCGCCGACGTGAGCTCCCGGATCCTCGCAAGCGCCGGATCGGCAACCGCTTGCGCGGTGAACTCCTGCAGCCCCCCTTTGCCACGCACGAGCCCGATCGCAGCGGCGTGGTAGATCGAATATTTGCTCTGCAGGGCCCGGCGCAGATCGCGCTTGTTGCAGAGATCCAGCACGAGCGGCGCAACACGCAGCCTGACGGCGACGATCGTTTCGGGATCAGGCTGGTATTTGCGGCGCAGTTGGCTGCAGCCGTCGATCGCCGGATGCACGACGAGGCCGGCAGCGTATGGCTTGTATGCGTTGTCGTTCAGGCTGAAATCGACGCCGAGACCTGCCGAGATTCGGGAAAGATCGTATTGCGCAGCCGTAACGGCGGCGAAACCGCGCGGTCCCTCCAGTGCCCGTTCCCCGGCCGTGAAGTCGGCGCGGGCGAGCAGGGCGGCGGTGTAGCCGTTCTGCGCCGCGCGGCCCGGCTGGAAGGACTTCGCCATCGAGCCGAACATCTCGCGGATTCCGGCGGATTGCGTCGCCGCAAGGCCCAGGGCCCACACCATCTGACGCGTGGAGAGGCCGAGCAGCTTGCCTATGGCCGCGGCCGCTCCGAACACGCCGGCCGTCGACGTGATGTGCCAGCCCGCCTCGTAGTGGGCGGGATAGACGGCGTCGGCGATCCGCGACTCCACCTCGAAGCCGAGGATGAATGCGTGCAGAAAGTCACGGCCCGAGACCGGGTTGGCGCTCGCATGGGCGAAGAGCGCCGATGCCACCGGAATGCTCGGGTGGATGTAGTTCTTCGGCGTCGTATCGTCGTACTCGTGCACATGCGAGCCGATGCCGTTGAGAAGCGCCGCGTGCAATGGGTCGAAGCGTTCGCGTCGGCCAATCACGCTGGCGGTCCGCGCACCGGAGAACGGCGCCAGCGTATCGATTGCGACATCGACCGCGGGCTCGATGCTGCCGCTGACGGCGCAGCCGACATAGTTCAGGATCGCGCGCCTCGCTTCTTGCCAGATGCGTTCGGGGATGGTCGAGCCGTCGTCGTTGACGACATGGGCAGCCAGAGTTTGCGTCGCGGACATCGCTGCGGCGCCAGGCTAGTTCGGAAACGGCACCGGCACCGGCATCGGCATCGGCATCGGCATCGGCATCGGCATCGGCACGTCTACATTCGCGACGTATGGCGTCTCGATCGGGGTTTGCACCGGCGCGGCATGGCTGGGCGCATCGACGTTGAAACGGTCCGGAATCATGGTTCGCCGATCATAGCGCGTCGGCCTTGGGCGCGGCCAGAAACGCCGGAACCTTGGGCGGCGGTCGCGTTGGCTCAGCCGGACGGCATTTGACTACCGCGGATACGGGGGAAAACGACAAGCTTCGGGCGCGCCCGAGCCGGCAGTGTTGCTTGCGGTCCATCCGGTTCACGGATCGATACGACGTTCATCCGCCTCCCGACGATCGGATGCCGGACTCGGAAAAAGCGAGATCGAGTTTTTCGATGACGTCCTCGACGGTGATGAGATCCATCGCGGCCGGACTCCTGACGCGCCGGCCGAACTGGATTTCATCGACGGACACCCCGAATTCACGATACACGGCGTCGGGGTACCTGTCCGCGACGAGGTGTTGGCTCAAATAGGGACCGGTACGGAAGCGGTTCGAGGTCGCATAGAGCCCGACCACGGGCGTGCCGACCGCCGTCGCCATGTGAGCGGGTCCGGAGTCCGGGCAGACGATCGCGCTGGCGCGTTCGAGTATGGCCAGCAACTGTTTGAGGGTCGTCCTGCCGACCAGATTCTCCGGTGTGCAGTTCGTTCGCCGGGAGATCTCGTCGGCGTAACTTCGTTCAAGTTCGGTCGAACCGCCCGTGAGCACGATCCGGGCGCCATAGCGTGTGTGGGCGTGGTCGGCGACCGCCGCGTAACGCTTCGCACGCCAATCGCGGTAGTTGCGCAACCGTTGGCCCGAACACGGACTGATCACGAGTACAGGTGCCGCCGGATCGATGATCCGATCGGCGAACTCGCGATCGGCCGGGTCGACGGGGATATCCCAGTGAAGCTCGCCGCGCTCGACGCCGAGTGCCTCGGCGAACTCGAACAGTCCGTCCATGACATGGCGTCTACCGCGTTCAGGCAGGTGCCGGTTGCAGAAGTAATACTGGTAGTCCCTGGCCCGGGCCCGGTCGAAACCGAGGCGGACCGGCGCCCTCACTACGAGGCTCGCGAGATTGGCCCGCATCGACGCATGCATGTGCAGCAGCACCGGAAACCTGCGCCGTTGGAGCGCGCGGCGCAGACGGAAGTACGCGGACAGGCCTATGCTCTTGTCGAATACGGCGAAGCGGACGCCTTCAAGACCGTGCAGCAACTCGTGTTCCACCCGACCGATGATCCAGGTGATCCTGGTATCCGGCCAGGCTCGCTGAATGGCACGCACGACGGGCACCGCATGACAGGTATCGCCGATCGCCGACAGGCGGAGGACGCATAGCTGCGACGGCGGGGTTTCCGGGATCAGTGACATGGCACGGGTTCGTTCAGCCCCGGCTATGGTACTCGCCAGGGACGGGACACGGTTCGAAGGGGCGCGCAATGGTCTTCGCACCGAGCTGCAGGTTGCGGGCTACCTGTCGGCCCTGATTGCCGAGGACTGCGGGAACGGTGGACTTCGTGCTACGGCCGCGGCTACCCGGTGCGCCGCGCGACTTCCGGTACGGGCAGCAGGAATGGCTGAGCAGGCGTCGGGCGACTACCTGCCGGTGCGATGCGGGTCGGCAGCCTACGTTGCAGAGCACTCCATCGGCTCGCGCCGGGAACCGTCCGGCTCGCGCTTGAACTGCATCGTGCGCACGAAGTGCTGTGCGAGATAGCGCGGATCCTCGACGAAGGTCTGGACGACGAGATACTGGTTGCCGTCGTCTTCGGTAATCAGGTTGTAGTACTCGGTCATTGCGGCGTCCTCGGAGAACGGGACGCCGTTCTTGCGCAGGTAACCGGCACGCAGCCGCGTCGTATCGACGCGCAACGATCCGAAGTTCTCGATGTCGCCGAGCGAGCCGCTGAGACGATAGAAACCGCGGCGCCGGCTCGTGTCGCCGGAGATTTCCCATTCCGCCGCCGACCAGCCCTGCCAGGTTCGCGGCCCCATGGGCTCGGCCGCCCCGAAACGGAAAAGCCGCGTCTGCATGCCCGTATCGATGTCGAGCTTGAGCGTGTTGTCGTCTTCCCAGGTGATATGGACCCGACCCGGCAGGCGCATGATCGCAGGGGCGCCGTACGCCTTGCATTCCTCGCCCGCGGCCTCATCGCGCGCCGGGTCCCAGGTGTCGGCCGCCCTGACGCCTTCCGCGTTCAGGGGGACGTAGGAGTAGTCGCCCTTTGCGGGCGTGATCATTCGGTAGACCCAGTCGTCCGTGATGAGCGAGACCCAGTGTCCCGTAATGTCGATCGGTGCGGATTCGCGGGCGGACGCCGGTGACCGGTCGGCCTGTTGCGCCCTGCCAGCGCCGGCCACGGTCAACGCGAGCGCCGTGGCCGCCAGTAGCGCACGGCAGGACACCAGATGAAAGCCTCCGCCGAAAGTCGCCCGACCCATGCGGGTCGCGATGGCCCCACTGACAGCAATGTGTTCTATGAACCTGGCAATGTCCATTTGTCTGTGCGGGTCGTGCTGCGGTCAGCCGGTCGCGCGAAACCTGCCGGGACCTCGAGCGGACGGCAGGTTCGCTGCCGGCGTGTTCCTAGTCGAAGTCCTCGTTTTCGAAGCCCCAGCCGAACCCGTCGGATGGCCTGAGCAGGCTGCGCATGCGGACCCGGTGGTCGGCTGGATTGCGGCCTGGATTGCCCGTGATGATCACGCGATCGCCGGGTCGCAGCGAATCGCGCGTGACGCCCTGGCCGGAGAGTTGGCCCGCGCCGCCCCATTCCACGCCCCAGCGCTGCATCTCGCCGTTCTCGTCGGGAGCCATCAGATGTACCCAGGCATGCGGGTTGCGGAACATGAACTGCACGAGCGTCCCTTCGATCTGGATCGTCTCGCGTTCATCGTAGGTTGCGGTGAACGAATGATGCGCGTGGGCCGTCAGACCCGACATCGCGATTGCTGCAACGGCAAATGCCAGCGCTCTTGCCTTCATTGATCTGCCTCCTGAAAAGACGTTTCCTGACGGTGGACTCCCTTTCGTTGCCCGGGAGTCACCGGTCATCACTGAGGCTACGGTACACGGCCTCGATGAACATCTCGGTCGTCCACGCGCCCGCATCGGACCCGAAACGACCTTCGTAACCGTAGGTCGGCCGCTCCGCGACGACCTGTTCCAGACTCATACCACGATCGATCAGGTGCTGTACCTGGTCGCGGATGATCGTCAGCATATCCCGATAGTAACCGACGTCGGCCGAGTCCGACAGCCGGCCGCGGCCCGGGATCACCATGGTCCCGCCCTCGGTCCTGAATTCCGGAATTGCGAGATTCAGGATGAAGTTCAGGCCGTCCAGCACACCGTCGATGTGGCCGCCGCGATCGACATCGATGATCGGAAAAGACTCCATGTCGAACAGGTCGCCCGCGGCGATCACGTCCGAACCGCGAAAGTAGACGATGCTGTCGCCATCGGTCGTTGCGGCGGGAACGTGCACGATACGGATGCCTTCGTCGTTGAAGAATGTGCTGAGCTTGTACTCGTCGACGAAGAAGCTATCGGTCGGCAGTGCTTCGAATGGCGCCTGCTCCTCGACCATTCTCAGTAGCACGTTCTCGTGCGCGAGGATAGCGGCGCCATCGGACGAATCGCCGATGGTTCCGGCGACGTTGCCGCCGGAGTAGGTGACGCCGCTTGCAGCCAGGGCCGCGTTGCCGCCGGTGTTGTGCCCAAGCGGGCTCGTGTTGACGATGTAGCGGATCGGCTTGGCCGGCCCGCGCGTGTTGACCGGAAGTCTCGAGCGCGTCTCGGCGCCGCCCCGTTCCGGTGTGCGGCCCTCCAGAACGCCGAACGCGTTGAGCTGCGCCTGCAGTTCGTCGAGCGCGCTCAGCACGCGTTCGCTGGCCTGTGCCTCGCCGGCATTGACGAGGAAGACGCCGTCCGGTCCGACCGAAGCCGTGATGTTGGCGCCGGCGCCGACCAGCATCCAGGAGTTTTCGCGGACCGGCCACCAGTTGAGTTCGGCGCCGAGTTCGCTGCCCCGGTTGTCCTGCGCGAGTGCACTGTCTCCGGCGGCAATGAGCAAGATGACCGCGGCCAGCGCGTGGCGAAGCGGGCGCGCGATACCGGCGATGTTCGCTTTTCGTGTCACTGCACTTGCACGCCGCACGCGAGCTTACTGGTCGGCGGGGGTCCGCAAGGCGTTACGCAGCTTCGAGCGGTACTCGGGATACATGGTTTCAGCGCCGTCGAAATAAAGCGTGCGCGGCAGCCCGTAGGTATCGGAAAAACTGAAGATCTGGTCGTTCGTGCCCGGCAGGAAATGCGGCACGTAGCCTTCGGGACGTACAACTTCGGTCACGATCGTGCACGGATAGGGCGGCACACGCTGATTGAGGTCCAGACGGTATTCGGTGCTGCGCACGAGCGGTTCGGTCAGGTAGACCGGGTCATAGGCGACGATCAGCCAGGTCAGGTAGTCCTCGTCGTTGAACCGGCGGCGGATCAGGTACTCGGTCAGCGTCGCCTTGTCGCTTTGCGGAACGCCGTTGCGCCGATAGTAGTCCTCCTTGAGATGTGTCGTACGGACCCTGAGCCGGTCACCTTCCCACTCGCCGGTCGAGAAGCCTCCCCAGGTATGCGCCGCAAATTCCGGGGGACGCTCGCGGCCGTCCATGTAGATCGGTGTGTTGACCGAACGCAGCCATTCTGCCTGGAACGCGACAATCTGCCGCGAAGCCGGATCCACATCCTTCCAGATCCTCAGATTCGACGGACCGCGCTTGATATAGGCGCCGGAGTGCGGCCGGCACTGCCATTCCGGAAGAGACTGGATGGAAGCGTCCCAGATCTCGGCGCGGCGAATCGCCTCCGCGCTCAGCGGCAGCCCGACGTACTCCCCGAGGTGCGGGTTATCGGTGTTGTCCTGGGCCCGCACGACCGGCCATTCGCCGGTGAAGTCCATCTGTGCGGAGGCTGGCGCGACCAGGAGCACGCTTGCAGCCAGTGCGAGCAGCCGATTTGAAATGTTCACGTTGTACTCTCCCGATAGCTTGCCGCTGGTGTTGCCTGAGAAACGCGCTTTTCCTGGCAGCCGGAAGCGGCGCTGACCTCATGAGCAGACCCGGGAAACCGCCCGAATCTTAGCACTTGCGCGAGCGGTCGCATAAGGCGCTTGAGCCGACGCTAACCAGAGTGTCGCGTCACGGTGAAGCCGCTGCCCGGAGAACGCCTTCATCCGCGCAACCAACCGGCGGCAAATGCGGCCGCCGCTGGTCTGGCGTATGCGTCCGTCTACCGGAGCACGCGGCTTCGATAACGCGAGATCCATCGCATTCTGCCGGCTTTTTTTGCAAACATGCACGTTCCGTTGTGAACACGCAACAACGATTGTAGTTAGTCGAGTCAGGCACGAATGGTTCACGGCAAAAAAGCTCGTAAAAAAGAGACTGGCGGATGCACAGATTGTAAGTCATACTTGGTTTCGCGCGCGACGCGTACTACCAAAGATCATGAACGCAGAGAAGGAGACCGTCCCATGCAGTTGTTGAGCCGTTTCGTTTCTGCCGGGGGATGGCTGACCGTGGCATTCGTTGCAGCCCTGCCACTCGGCGCGCACGCCCAGCTTGAGGAAGTCGTCGTCACCGCGACCCGGCGCGAGACCGATCTGCAAAGTACGCCGATCTCGATTCAGGCATTCACCGCCGAGGATCTGGAATTCGGCGGTATCGACCAGGGCCGCGACATCGGCATCATGGTCCCGAATGTCGTCCTGAACCCGGGCGTTGGCGGAGCGCAATCGGACTTCTACATCCGCGGTCTCCCCGGGGTCGGCATATATATCGACGGTGTCTGGCAGGGCGGGTTCGGCTTCCAGCAGACGAACTTTGTCGAAATGGAGCGCGTGGAGGTATTGCGTGGCCCGCAGGGCACGCTGTTCGGCCGTAACACCAATGGCGGTGCGGTCAACATGGTCACCCGCCGTCCGGCTGACGAGTTCGGTGCGCGCATGAGCATCGATGTCGGCGAGTTCAATCGTCGCGACCTTCAGTTTGCGGTCGACCTTCCGATCTCCGATACGTTAAAGACCAAGTTCATGGGCGCGCAGCTTTCGAACGACGGGTTCATCGACGGGCTTTCCGTGCCGTGGGACTTCGGTGCGGAGGACAATACGCTGACGCGCCTTGATGTCCTTTGGGAGCCCAACGCCCGCTTCTCGTTGCGCTTCACGGCCAACGACGAGGACAAGCGCGGCACCGACCCGACGATCTACCGCGAAACGAACCCGACGAACTCGCGCACGCAGTCCATGGCGATCGTCTCCGGCGACATGCTCGATGAAGCGCGCAGGATCGATCCGAACTGGCCGGACCTTCATACCTGGCTCGTTCAGAACGGCCATCCGGCCAATACGCCGTTCAGGGTTCCCCAGAACGGCTTCGGTGCGAGAACGCACGAGCCCGGCTACCCAGGTGGTGAAGTCGGCAAGTGGCAGTCGAAGTCCGATTCGATGGAAGACGGCATCATCGCCGACACGCAATATCTGACGCTGACACTCGACTGGGACATCAACGAGAACCTCAATTTCGAGGCCATCCTGGCAGACTGGGAACAGAACGAGCGCCAGGTCATCGATTTCGACGGCACGGAATACATCGTCACCACGG
>JAQAJI010000097.1 GCA_028278665.1 Candidatus Rariloculus versatilis | reverse complement strand
GTGGCTCTGTGTCACGGTTCCGACCCCAAACATAACCCACGGTGCTTGAGGCTAGGGCAGGTCAATCCATGATGTCTAGGAACCACCCGGGGAATTGGCTATTCTCGGGCGCATTCCAGCCACCCCGATGTCAGAACTGCGCCATGGTCAAGCCCGTCCCCGTCGGCGTCGTTGCCGAAACCTGCGATGTCGAGACCGCCCGGCGCCAACTGGAGTTCCTCTGAGGCCGGCCCGTCCCCGATGCAGATCGCCCTCCTGACCGCACTGGCAAGCGTCGCGCTTGCGGCGAACGCACTCCTCGCCCGCCATGCCATCAGCGAGGACCTGCTTGATCCGGCGAGCTTCGCGAGCCTGCGCGCCGTTTCAGCCGCCGTCGTGCTCGCGTATCTGGTCAGGCGAAAGGCAACTTCAACCCCAAGCGGCACGCGCCAAACCCGAGACTTCGTGGCGGCAGGCGCGCTCGCCGTCTTTTTGCTGCTGTTCTCGTACGCCTACGTCACGCTCGATGTCGGCAGCGGCGCGCTGATCCTGTTTGCCGCCGCGCAACTGGCGACATGCGCGGGAACCTTTGCACGCGGTCGGAAGCGACCGGACCTCACCGCGTCCGTCGGGTTTGCGCTCGTGGCGGCGGGATTGATCTACTTGCTGACTGGCGGCGATTCGGCGCCGCCCATTACCGCTGCCATCGCGATGGGTGCGGCCGGAATCGGCGCGGGCGTACATTCATTGCGCGTCGGCGGGCACGGCCACGCGCTCGACGCGACGAGCCGCAACATGACGCTCGCCGTCGTGCCCGTGCTCGCGGTCCACGTCATCGTCGCAAGCACTGCGCTCGTGACGCTGCCCGGCGTCCTGATCGCAGTCGGCGCGGGCGCAATCACGAGCGCCGGTGGGCTTGCCGTATGGTTCGCGGTGCTGCCGAGGCTCAAGGCGCTGCCGACGGCCATGGGGCGAGTCGCCGTACCGCTAGTCGCCCTGCTCGGCGGCATGGCGCTGCTCGGGGAGACAGCAACCACGTCGCTTGTCGTTGCCGCGCTCATCGTCCTCGGCGGCGCCCTTGTGGCAGCAGCCGGTCGAGCGCAACCGGTCAGAGATTCCTGAGCACATCTGCGAGGCTGTCGCGCGCGTCGCCGAACAGCATGCGCGTGTTGTCCTTGAAAAACAGAGGGTTCTGAACGCCCGCATAGCCGGTCGCCATGCTCCTCTTGAGGACGAACGTCGTCGTCCCTTTCCACACCTCGAGCACCGGCATGCCGGCGATCGGGCTGTCGGGCTCATCCTGGGCTGACGGGTTGACGATGTCATTGGCGCCGATGACGATCGAAACGTCGACATCCGGAAAGTCGTCGTTGATCTCGTCCATCTCGAATACGATGTCGTAGGGAACGTTGGCTTCGGCAAGCAGCACGTTCATGTGTCCCGGCATGCGGCCGGCAACGGGATGGATTCCGAAGCGCACGTTGACGCCCCTGTCCTTGAGTTGCTTGGTGAGTTCGCAGACCGCGTGCTGCGCCTGCGCCACGGCCATGCCGTAACCGGGCACGATCATCACTTCCTTCGCTCCGGCGAGCAGCAGCGCCGCTTCGGGCGCCTCGATCGGATCGACCTCGCCTTGCGCGCCGTCGGCAGCCGCGGCGCCCGTGGACGTTCCGAAGCCTCCGGCGATGACCGCCAGGAACCTGCGGTTCATCGCGCGGCACATGATGTAGCTCAGGATCGCGCCGCTCGAGCCGACCAGCGCTCCGGTCACGATCAGCAGATCGTTGCTGAGCATGAACCCGGTTGCCGCGGCCGCCCAGCCCGAGTAGCTGTTGAGCATCGATATCACGACCGGCATGTCGGCCCCGCCGATGGCCATGACCATGTGGATGCCGAACAGCAGCGCGACCGCGCTCATGATGATGAGCGGCATGAGGCCGGCGCCCGCCGCGGACTGCTCGACGAACTCGATGCCGTACCAGATCGACGCGAGCAGCAGCACGAGGTTGAGCCAGTGCCGGGCCGGGAGCATCAGCGGCTTGCCGGAAATCTTGCCGCTGAGCTTGCCAAATGCGATGACCGAGCCGGAAAAGGTGACCGCACCGATCAGAATGCCGAGATAGACCTCCACGTCGTGGATAGTGGCTTCGACACCCGAATACTGGATATTCGGATCCATGAAATTCGCAAAGCCGACGAGCATGGCGGCAAGGCCGACAAGGCTGTGCAGGATCGCAACGAGCTCGGGCATCTGCGTCATCTGCACGCGCCGCGCGAGCAACAAGCCGATCAACCCGCCGACCGCGAGACCGCCGATCAGGAGGCCATAGTTCGCGGTCACGACGCCGAAGAGCGTCGCGACGAGCGCGATCCCCATGCCGGCGATGCCGTAGAGGTTGCCGCGCCGGGCGGTTTCGGGATGGCTGAGCCCGCCGAGTGCGAGGATGAACAGAATGCTCGCGCCGATGTAGGCGACGGTAACGATACCTGCTGACATCGTCGCCCCCTACTTGCGGAACATCGCGAGCATGCGGCGCGTGACCGCGAAGCCGCCCGCGATGTTGATGCTCGTGATCAGGACCGTGAACCCGGCGAGCCACGCGATCCAGGTCACGCCGGAACTGATCTGCAGCAGCGCCCCGATGATGATGATGCTCGAGATCGCGTTGGTCACGCTCATGAGCGGAGTATGCAGCGCCGGCGTCACGTTCCACACGACCATGTAACCGACGAAACAGGCGAGCACGAAGACCGTGAAGTGCGCCATGAACGAGGGCGGAGCCACGGCGCCGAGGCCAAGCAGCGCCAGGCCGCCAAGGCCGAACAGGACGAGCCGGCCAAGCCAGGCCGGTGTCCGCTTCTTCCCGTCGGGCGCAGGCGCAGGCGCGGCCGCGGGCTTTGCGGCCGGCGAGGCCGGCGCGGCTGTGGGTTTCGGCGCGGGGGCAGGCCAGGTGATCTCGCCGCCCCTGACGACGGTCGCGCCGCGGATGACCTCGTCCTGCATGTCCACGACCACTTCCCCGTCTTTCTCAGGGCACATGTCCTGGAGCAGGTGCCTGAGGTTCGTCGCGTAGAGCTGACTCGCCGTCGACGCAAGACGGCTCGGCAGGTCCGTGTAGCCGATGATGGTCACGCCGTGGCGCGTCACGAGTTCGTCGGGCTCGGTCAGGGCACAGTTGCCGCCCTGCTCGGCCGCAAGGTCGACGATCACGCTGCCGGGTTTCATCGCCTCGACCATGTCGGCGGTGATGAGCTTCGGCGCCGGCTTCCCCGGAATGAGTGCGGTCGTGATGATGATGTCGACCTCTTCGGCCTGCTGCCGGAACAGCGCCATCTCCGCGTCGATGAACTCCTTGCTCATGACCTTCGCGTAGCCGCCGGCGCCGCTGCCCTCTTCCTCGAAGTCGAGCATGAGGAACTCGGCATCCATGCTCTCGACCTGCTCATTGACCTCCGGACGCGTGTCGAAGGCGCGCACGATCGCACCCATGCCCTTGGCCGTGCCGATCGCCGAAAGCCCGGCGACACCTGCGCCGATGACAAGCACCCTGGCCGGCGGAACCTTGCCGGCCGCGGTGATCTGCCCCATGAAGAAACGGCCGAAATTGTCGGCGGCCTCGACCACGGCCCGGTAACCGGCGATATTTGCCATCGAACTCAGCGCGTCGAGCTTCTGGGCGCGCGAAATCCGCGGAATGCTGTCCATTGCGAGTGCAGTCACGCGCTTTTCGGCGAGTCGCTCCAGCAGCTCCGGGTTCTGTCCGGGCCACAGGAACGAGATGAGAATCTGGCCCTCGCGCAGACGATCAATCTCGTCGCGTCCGGTTTCGGGTTCGGATTCCGGCGCGCGCACCTTGAGGACGATGTCGCTGCCGGACCAAAGCTCGTCGGCGTCGTCAACGATTGCCGCGCCAGCCTCCCGATAGGCCTCGTCAGTGAAGCTCGCGCCTTCGCCCGCGCCGTTTTCGACCGTAATCTCGAAGCCGAGTTTCATTAGCCCGGTCACGACATCGGGCGTTGTCGCAACTCGCTTCTCGCCCGGATGAATCTCCCTCGGAACGCCTATACGCATCGGAAATCGCCACCACCTGGCCGGGCTCGACCGCCGACCTCTAAATCACGGATGAATTCGCGCTCGGATTATAGTGCGCCCGCCGCAAACATCACCCTCGGCGTTGCACCAAACCGCCGAGTCGCGGAATCGCCGGGGACGGCAACGCACGATGCGAACGCCAGCACGGTCGACAGGTTGCTGCCGTGCGCCGTTGCCGTGCACCGTTGCCGTACGCCGTTGCGGTACGCCGTTGCGGTACGCCGTTGCGGTACGCCGTTGCCGCACGCGCCGCGCTTGAGTCAGCCGGTTCGCGACACCGGCGCGGCCCGTTCGACGGGGCTCGTCGGTACCGACCAGGTCACAAGATTGGCAATAATGGACGCAAGCGCCATGACGGCAATCATCGGCAATAGCGTGCCGTCGTTGAGTTCGCTCGTCAGGGCGCCGAGCAAGCCGCCGAGCGCGAAACCAAGCGTCGTGTTTACCGAGGACGCGCTGCCGGCAAGCTCGCGAAAGAAGCTCATGAAGCGGGCCGAACCGCTTGGGCCGACGAGCCCGAGCGTTGCCATGGTGACGACCATGAGCGGAACGAAAACCCAGATCGACATGAATCCGGCAATCGCGAGCACGAGCATGAGCGTCGTCGCAACGATCTGCGTTCTCAGACCCGTCCGGAACCAGAAGCCGGAATTGCTGCTCGTGAGCCGCCGCATGCTGTACAGGTTCGTCGACATCAGCCCAAGGACGGTAAGCCCGAAGACCGCGGGAAACATCGTCGGCCCGACACCGAAGTGTTCGAGATACACGAACGATGCGTTGGTCACGAAAATCATGAGCACGCTGATCGACAGACCCAATCCGAAAGCGTAACGGATCGGCAGATACCTGCCGTCCACGCGCCTCACGACGACGTTCGCGCACTGGGCGAAAACCGCCTTCACCGAAAACGCGCGCCAGCGGCCATAGCGCGTCTCGGGCACGATGACCGCGTAGAGCCCGAGCAGGAGCAGCGCATACGCGGCCTTGAGCAGAAAGATCGATTGCCAGCCCAACGGCAGCAACACGGTGCCCAACGCCGGCGCGACAAGGGGCGCCACGAGCACGATCATCATCATCGTGGCGAAACGGCGGCCAAGCTCGTCGACAGGATAGATGTCGCGTACCGACGCCAGGCAGATGACGGTGGAGAAACCGCCTCCCACCGCCTGCAGGAACCGCAGCACGAGCGCCTGCTCCACCGTGCCGACGAACGCGATCGCGAGCGTTGCCGCAATGTAGATCGCCAATCCTATGTAGCCTATGCGCTTGCGGCCGACCTGATCGGAGAACGCGCCTCCGAAAAGCTGGCCGATCGCGTTACCTATCAGGTAGGCGCTGAGCGTGTGGTTGACGACAACGACGCTGACGCCGAAGTCCACGGCCATCGCCGGTATCGCCGGCAGATAGGCGTCCATACTCAACGGGCCAAGCGCTACGAGCGCTCCGAAGAACGCGATCAGATAGCGTGGAATCTCGTCGCTGCGCATGTCTCGGGATCCGAATAACGAAGCTTCCCGGCCGAGTCCAGACGGTACGTTGCCCGGACGCAACTGCGGTGCCCAGCCGATGCGCCGGTGTTCCCGCTTGGGGGAATCCGCAGTCAGGCGCTGCCGATCTGGTAGATCAAAAGGGCGGCAGTGTACCCGAGTGCCGTCATGTATGCCCACGCGAAGATGGGCCAGCGCCAACTGTTCGTCTCGCGACGGATGACCGCGAGCGTCGCCGCACACTGCAGGCACCAGGCGTAGAAGACGAGCAGACCCAGCACCATGGGCAGTGTGAAGACGGCGCGGCCGTCCGGCCAGGTTGCGGCCGTCAGCCGCTCGGCGAGGCTCGCTTCGTCCGCCTCGCCGCCGACCGCGTAGATCGTGCCGAGCACGGCGACGACGACCTCCCTGGCGGGAAAACCGGCGATGACTGCGGCCGAAACCCGCCAGTCCCAACCGAGTGGCGCGAACGCGGGCTCGACCCACTGACCGGCACGGCCAAGCCAGCTCTGCGCGAGATGCGCAGCGGCGGCCTCGTTGTCGATGGATTCGAACGCCGTATCGAGCGCGCCGCCTTCCAGCGTCACCGCGGCCTGGGCGCGCGCCGCAAGGCGGTCGGCCTCCACGGCATCCGAGCGCGGAAAGTAGGCGAGCGCCCAGACGATGACAGCCACAACGAAGATCACCGTTCCGGCGCGGCGCAGAAAGATCCTGACCCGATCCAGAAGCTTGAGCGCGACCGTGCGCAGGTTCGGCAGACGAAACTCGGGCAGTGCAAGGATGAATGCCGGCGCCGCGCCGCGCAGTGCCGAGTGCTTGAGCAACAGTGCCGTCCCGACGCCGCCGATGATGCCGATGACATAGAGCCCGAAGACCACTGCACCCTGAAGGTTGAAGATCAGCAGCTCGCGACTCGGGACGAACGCCGCGATCAGCAGCGCATAGACGGGCAGCCGTGCCGAGCAGGTCATGAACGGCGAAGCCATGATGGTTGCGATCCTGTCGCGGCGGTTCGGAATGACGCGAGTTGCCATGACCGAGGGCACCGCGCAGGCGAAGCTCGAGAGCAGCGGAATGACCGATTGTCCCGACAGGCCGATCGAGCGCATCGCGCGATCAACAAGGAAGGCGGCCCGGGCCAGGTAGCCCGTGTCCTCCATGAGGATGATGAACAGGAACAGGATCAGGATCTGCGGCAGGAATATGATGACGCTGCCGACGCCGGCGATGATGCCGTCGGCGACGAAGCTCGCAAGCACGCCATCCGGCAGGTTCGAGGCAGTCCAGGCGCCCGCCGCGCCCATCCCGGCATCGATGAGATCCATGAACGGCGTCGCCCAGGCGAATACGGCCTGAAAGACTATTGCCATCGTCGTGACGAACAGCACCGTTGACGGCCACGGCTGGTTGATCCAGTGGATGAGCGCTGCGCTTCGCCGACGGACGATCGACGATGTCGTCAGCACTTCGGCAAGCACTTCGCGAATCCAGCGGTAGCGCTGCCGGGCTTCCTCGGCGAGCGGCGGTTCGTTGCCGAACAGCCGCTCTCGCACCGACGCGAGCTGGTTCGCGGCCTCGGCCGGCAAAACGGCCGCGCCGAAGGTTTCGGGCTCGCCCTCGTCGTCCCCTTCGACGATGAAACGCTCGATCTCGGCACGCTCGTAGCCCGCGCCCTGCGGGCCGAATGTGGGCTCAAGCTCGTTGACGGCGCGCTCGAGTTCGGGCCAGGCAGAGATGGACTCGGGCGGCGACGTGGCCAGCACGCGCGCAAGCGACGCCTTGAGGTTCTTGACGCCGCGGCCCGTAGTCGCAACAACCGGAAAAATCTCAACGCCGCCGAGCCGGCTCTTGAGGCGCGGGATATCGATCTTCAGTCCATCCCTCTCGGCCGCATCGCTCATCGTCAGTGCAATGACGACAGGCCGCCCGAGTTTGACGAGCTGCTGCACGAGGAACAGACCTTGGTAAAGACGCGTGGAGTCCACAACGGCGAGTATCGCGTCGGCGCGCGGCGTCCCCGGAACGCGGCCGAAGAGCACGCCGACGGCGATGCGTTCGTCCATCGACGTCGGGCTTAGGGAGTAGGTGCCGGGCAGATCGATCAGATCGACCGCCGTGCCGCCGATCGTGGCGCGCCCCATTCGTCGTTCGACCGTGACGCCGGGGTAGTTCGCCGTGCGCTGACTCATGCCGGTCAGGCGATTGAACAGCGAACTCTTGCCGCAGTTCGGATTGCCGACGACGGCGATCGTTCCGGCCGCGCGCCGGGTGATGCCGATCTTGCCCGCAGGAACGGTGACTTCAGCCCGGCTCGCCATCGTTCCCTACGCGCGTGACGGAAAAGCGGCGCGCCTGGTCGCGGCGCAGTGAAATGGCGCTGCCGAAAATACGAAACTCGAGCGGGTCTCCGCCGAGCGAGGCGCGCAGGAAGCTGATCTCGGCGCGCTCGACGAGCCCGAGCAACATGAGCCGCTGCACGACGGGATCGCTCGAGTCGACAGAGTCGACGCGTACGGTATCGCCAGGTTTGAGGTCGGCAAGAGTCAGGACTGGTACTCTCAACGCAAATGAGAATCGTTATTATATGGCAATTTCCCCCGGCGCAAACTCCCCGCGCTGCTTCGAATCTGGTTTCGTGCTGTATCCAGGGGAACCAGAATTTCACCGTGGAACTGTTTGCAGCTCCGTGCAGTCTCCTGCAACAGCATGAGTAATCGCCGTTTGGACAAGCTCAGCGACGCCGAACTGGTTGCGCTTTGCAACAGCGGTCGCCGGCAGGACGCAGTCGATGCGTTCGATTCCATCTATCGGCGGCATCGGGACTACGTCACGCGAGTCTCGCTGCGATTCTGTTCGGACAGGGAAATCGCAGCTGATGTGCTACAGGAGACCTTCATCTATCTGCTGCGGAAGTTCCCGCCGAGCGGCGACGGACTGGTCCTGACCGCAAAATTGCGCTCGCTGCTATACCCCGTAGCCAGGAATCTCACGTTGACGGCCGTCAAGAAGCGCCAGCGCAGCGAACACACCGCAGACGACGAGCCGGACCACCTGCCTGATCCGCGCACCATCGATCCCGAGTACGAGAATCTCGCGAAAGCGATGACGGGCCTGTCATCCAGGCATCGCGAAGTGCTGCTGCTGAGGTTCGTCGACGGCATGCGTATGAACGAAATCGCCGAAGCCCTCGACATACCGACCGGAACGGTCAAGTCGCGGCTGCACTTCGCTGTCGGAGCGCTCAGGAACAAGCTCGATATCACGTAAGAAAGTTTTTTGAACCTTTTCGGCCGCTCAAGTGCTTAACAGACAAGGAACGCCCATGAATCCCGAACCCGAATCCATCGAACTGCCTCGCGACATCGTCGAGCGGCTTGAACGTCTGGACAAGTCCGTGGCGGTTCTGACGCCGGCCGTCGACCGCCGCGTGAGCGACGCCGCAGCGGCACATTTCGCGCAGCGGCCGGACCGCGTGCAACCAACTTCGAGACGTTGGGCAGTGGTCGGCACGTTGGCCGCGAGTCTCGTGGCGGCTGCGTTCCTCGTACGGATTCAGCCCGGCATGGAGGCGACCATGCTGGCCAACGACGTCGACGGATCCGGCGTCGTCGACATCCTCGATGCCTTCGCTCTTGCGCGTATGGATGAAGCACCGGGAGCGCAGGCTGAGATCGACGCGCTGATCGGGGAAATCGTCGCGCTCAATGGGACATCGCCGTGAGGAACCGGTTCGTCGGCTTTATGCGCGGCAGCGGCGTGTCCGGCGTGGCGCTGTCGGCATGGGCCCGGAACGCCGGCGCGAGGTTTCGCCTCATGGCCAGCGGAAAGCGATTCGTCAGCCTTCTCGTTGCCGTGGGCGCATTCGGCGCGGCGCTGTCGGGCTGGCCCCAGGCCGCCGACCCGGACATCCGCTTCGTGGCGCTCGACATTTTCGTGCAAACCGCAGAACCGCTCGCCGCCTGGCAGTTCGAACTGCGCGAGTCGTCCGGAATGATGCGGCGCCGCGTTTGGCGATGCGCCCTAGTACGATCTCGAGGCGGTCAACGCCGGTGCGGCGGACCTCATCATCGTGGCGGACTACTCCCTGGGTTCCGCTGGCGTGCTGCCGACCGGTCGGAGCCGCGTTGCGACGATCCACGTGCAGCTCGAGGGGGCCGCGGCCCCTGATTACGTCGTGAATCTCATGGCCGCCGGTGGCGCAGGCGGCGAGCCGATTCAGGCATCCATCGAATTTGACACGCCATAAATTTGGAGACAGCAGGTATGTACAAACGGAAATTCGTGAACCGATTGATGGTCGCACTGCTTGGCTTTGTCGCTGCGATCGTGCTTGGCGCATGCGCGAGCCGCGGGGAAAGCCAGAGCGACGCTTCGCATGCAGTGCTGGAATCTATCGTGGTTACGGGAATCCCTTCCGCGTCTCAATCGGTGTCTCGGGCGGCCGTCATGCCGGGCTTCGGTCCCCCCGGCCCAGCGAACGCATCCACAGGCCCTGGAGCGCTTGCGTCGAACGAAGAGCTCTGGGTCATCGCCACGCCAACCGAAACGC
>JAQAJI010000096.1 GCA_028278665.1 Candidatus Rariloculus versatilis | reverse complement strand
CCACCCCCGCGGAGCCGGAACTTTCGCCCGGGTGCTCGGTTACTACAGCCGCGAGCGTGGGGCGCTCTCGCTCATGGAGGCGCTCAGCAAGATGACGATCCAGCCGGCCCGGCGGCTCGAGACCGTGGCGCCCGCGATGCAAGGGAAAGGGCGAGTGCAGGAAGGCGCCGACGCCGATCTGACGCTTTTCGATCCGGACCTCATTGTCGACCGCGCGACCTACACCGATGGCGACGTGCCTTCCGAGGGCATCGTGCACGTGCTCGTGGGCGGCACGGCCGTGGTCCGCGACGGACAGTTCGTGGAAGGGATTTTTCCAGGCCAGGCCATAACGGGGCAGGTTTCGTCTGCCCCTTGAGAGCCCGGATATGGCCGGATCAGCACCATCGACGGCCTGTCGCTTGCGCATCCCTCGTCTGCCCCTGAAGGCACGGCTATTGCCGGGACCGCACCGTAGCCGGCCTGTCGATCGACCATCCTCCGTCTGCCCTTGAGGTCACGGCGATTGCCGGGACGGCACCGCAGCCGGCCTGTCGCTCGCGCATCGCCGACGCACCGATCGTTGCTTGACCGCTCCGCTTGACTGCACATGGTGCGCGCGGCATCGTTCGGTCATGAGCAAGGTCATTGGAAAGGTCATGTCCGGGTTGATTGGCGCAGCGGTGCTGACGATTTTCGCCGCAGCGGCTGCCTGGGGCCAGCAGCCCGATGCGCAGCAGCGAGCTCCGATCGATCTGACCGGCTACTGGGTGTCCGTGGTCACCGAAGATTGGCGCTGGCGCATGATCACGCCGCCGCCGGGCGATTACGCCAGTGTGCCGATGACGCCCGCAGCGTGGATTGTAGCGGAGCAATGGGACCTGGAAGCCGACGTTCGCGCCGGCAACGCCTGCCGGCCCTACGGTGCGGGCGGCATCATGCGGGTGCCCACACGCCTGCGAATCTCATGGATCGATCCGGAGACCCTGCAGCTTGAAACGGACGCCGGCTCACAGACGCGCATATTCCATTTCGGGGAATTCGAACCGATTGCCGAGCCCGACTGGCAGGGCAACTCCCTCGCCGAGTGGGAAATGACCGGAGGCCGCGGCGCCGTAACCGGCGGCAGCCTCAAGGTCGTCACGACCGGGTTCAGGGCGGGGTACCTGCGCTGGAACGGCGTGCCCTACAGCGACCAGGCGGTCGTTACCGAGTACTTCGACAGGTACGATGCCTTCGATCAGGATTGGATCACGGTCACCACCGTCGTGGAAGATCCGCTTTACCTCACCGATCCCTTCATCGTGTCATCCGATTTTCGCAAGGAAGTGGACGGATCGGGCTGGAACCCGACCCCTTGCGTGACCGATCCACCGGTCATTGGTGAGGCGAACTGAAGCTCAGAAAAGCGGCTTCGATAGTCTCGTCGTCGATCGAGCCATTTCGCAGTCAGCCGGGACGTATTGAATGAGCCTCTTCGAGATCGGTGCCGTTCTGATCGGGCTCTCGGCACTCTTCGGATACATCAATCACCGTTACCTGCGGGCACCGCATACCATCGGCCTGGTTCTGATCGCACTTGCGGCCTCGCTGGCTCTCGTGCTCATCGAGTCCCTTGTCCCCGCAGCGAACGTCGATGCGCTGATTGTCGGCGTTTTGGGAAGGATAGACTTCCACGACACGCTGATGCATGGCTTGTTGAGTTTCCTGTTGTTTGCGGGCGCTCTGCATGTCGACCTGTCCGCGTTGCGTCGACGGTTTCGAACTGTCGGGCTGATGGCGACAGCGGGCACGCTGATTTCCACAGCGATTATCGGCAGCGGCACGTGGCTCCTGGCTGGCTGGGCGGGACACCCGATACCGTTCGTCTGGGCGCTCGTTTTCGGCGCGCTGATCAGTCCGACCGATCCCGTCGCAGTACTGGCCTTGTTCAAGACCGTCCCCGTCTCGCCTTCCCTGAAGGTGACGCTGGCAGGCGAGTCCCTGTTCAACGATGGCGTTGGCGTGGTGGTGTTTACCGTCATCCTCGGCGTCGCTATCCGGGGAGGCGAACCCAGCGTCCTGCATATCGGCGAATTGCTTGTCGTGGAAGTGCTCGGCGGGGCGATACTCGGTCTGATCGCAGGCCTGGCATGTCGCCGCGCCATACGCCATCTGGAGGATCTGAATCTGCAGGTGCTGATCACGCTCGCGACGGTCATGGTGTGCTACGCGGCGGCGATTCGGCTCAACGCCAGTGGCCCCATCGCCATGGTGGTGGCCGGGCTTCTTGTCGGTAACAAGGGCATGAACCATGCTCGCAGCGAGCAATCCCACGCTTACCTGCAGCACTTCTGGACGTTGCTCGACGAGATCTTGAATTCCGTGCTCTTCCTGCTGATCGGACTGGAAGTCCTGATCATCGCGCGCAGCGGCTTCGAGTACTGGATGGGTCTGATGGTTATCCCGATCGCCCTCGCCGGCCGCTGGCTCAGCGTATTTCTATCCATCATGGCAATGCGACGATGGGAGGCGTTCCCTCGGGGCGCCGTGCCGTTTCTGACATGGGGCGGTTTGCGAGGCGGCATTGCCGTCGCCCTGGCGTTGTCGCTGCCCGCGAACGACTATCGACCGTACATACTCAGCATCACCTATGTGGTGGTGCTCTTCTCGATTATTGTGCAGGGCCTGACCGTCTCGCGCCTCGTACGACGCTTTGCCCCGTCGTAGACAGCGGCATCGCATCCTGCTCTCGGCTCGAGCTTCGCCGGCGCCGGTGAAGTGCTGCGCCGTGCGCCGCCCGGCAACGCCTCACTGGCGAGATGAACCCAGGCTCAGGTAGACGGCTTCGACAAACATGTCGGTCGTCCAGTCGTCACGCCCCCGCCCGTACCGCGAGTCGTACTCGAAGGCGGGTTCTGCCTGCTTGATCTCGGCAAGGCTCATGCCACGATCCATCCAGGCCCGGATGCGATCGTGAACTATCGTCACCATGTCCCGATAACGCAAGACATCGCTTTCGTCGCAAATGCGGCCGTGCCCGGGCACGATCAAGGTGCCGCCCTCGCTGAGCGTATCGGCGATGGCCATATCCAGAAGGTCATTGAGCGCATCGAGGACCCCTTCGATGCTGCCGCCGTTCTCAAGGTCAATGTACGGCCAGGAATCCAGGCGAAACACGTCGCCGGCCGCGATGACGTCGGATCGGCGGAAATGAACGATCGCGTTCGTATCGTCGATGGCGTTCGGCTGGTAAATGACCTCGACGGGTTCGTTATTGAAGTAGAGGTCGAACCGAGGCGCAAAGAACGTCTCGGTGGGCTGCAGTCCGACGTCGAAGTCTGCATCGATCACCATGCGCAGCAGCAGGTTTTCGTGGCCGATTACGGCCGCGCCGACATCGACGCCGCCGATCTGCGTGGCGTTGCCGCCCGTGAACGTGTCTCCGGCCGCCCGGATCGCCCCATTGCCGCCGACACGGTCAGGATGCAAGCGGGTATTGACGACGTAGCGGATCGTGCCGCCGGAAATGTTTTCGATCGCCTGAATCAGTTCGGCGCTGTATTCGGCGGAGCCGGAGTCGACCAGGAGAATGCCGTTGTCACCGGCGGAGACGACGACATTGCCCCGCGCGCCGCTGATCAGCCAGACCGGGCCTTCGACATGGGTCGTGCGAAGCGACTGCCCCATCGCTGTCGAGAGGCCGAGCATCGCGAAGCAGGCAAGCATCCCGCGAATCCGGTTAGTCTCGCGAATTCGCTTGGTCCCGCGAATCCGGTCAGTCCCGCGAATCCGGGGAATCCGGCGACCGACGATGCTCGCCGTCAACGCGATTCTCCCGAGTTCAGCAGTTCCCTGAGCCGTTCACGGTACTCTGGCAGCGTCGTTGCGGCACCGCCGAGCGCAGCCTCGCGCGGAATCCCGTGATTGATGCGGAACTCTTCCGCAAATGTGTTCTCCCCCGGCAGGAAGTGCGGAACCTGGCCCCGTGGCCGGTCAATCTCGACGGTCCCGCGGCAGGGGTAAGGCCGCATCGTCTGATTCGTGTCGAGTATGAAGTTGCGCGTATGAATGTAGGGCTCTTCGAGGCGGTGTGGATCCTCGAGAATGCTGATGAGCGTCAGAACATCTCCGTGCCGCGTCAGGAACTCGACAAGCACCGCCTCGTCGCTGTGCTCGACTCCATTGCGCCGGATACGCGACTCCTTCATGTCCGTCGTCGTGATCTCAAGCGCATTGCCGACCCAGCGGCCCGTCGAGAACCCCTGCCAGGTGTGACGCTCGTCGTCGCCCGGGCGCGGGCGGCCATCCATGTAGACGACCCGAAACCGGTTGTAGGACTCGTGCAGCAGATGCCAGGCCACCGTATCGAGGCTTTGCGGGTCCACTTGCTTCCAGATTCTGAGGTTGCCGTGCATCGCGGCGTAGTTCGCGGGATGCGGTGAGCACTGGTGCTCCGGCACGGTCAGCAGCGACGCGCTCCAGCTCAGTCCGCGCCGGCGGCCCGCTTCGTTGAGGGGCAATCCGGTAAAGTCGCCGATTTCGGGACCGGGACCCCGCTCGATCTGGTCCTCATGGCGAATGCTGCGCCACTCGCCCACAAGATCCACCTGCGCCACGGCCGAGCCGGACAGTGCAAGCAGCGCCATGCAAATTACGCTTCTCATCCGCAAACAGATTCCAAGGTGTCCAAACACACCCACGACTACCCTGCTACGCTCGGGATGCACCCTGTCAGGCAGTTCGACCGGCTCAGGATACTGTATCCGCGCAACGCTGGACATCGCTGCCTTGCGTCGGCCCCAGGCACCACAGTTTGAGTCGCGACCGAATCTCGACACGCAACGGGTTTCAAGTGTGCGCACGATTGGGCCGCAAGCCGCGCAGCCCTTTTCGAACGCTCTGTGGAATCGGACCGCGCCTGCGGTGGCATCGCCGGCGAAACACGGCTATGGTTGCCCACGCTGCATGCTCTGCACCCAGGAGCCTGCGCCACAGGAATTCGCGGCTGCAAATCCGCTCTCATCCGCCCCTTCGTTCGATCGAATTCGTCAAGTATGGCTCGATATTCTCCTCAATCGATCGATTGCGCGCACGGCAATATCGAATCTTCGCTTTCGCGACTTCCTGCGGCGCAGGCTCCTCGCGTGGCTATCGCTGCCGCATTCCTTGTTGAGCGAACCCGAACCGCACCATTCGTACCATCAACAAACCACTCCGGATACCGTTCATTGCTTCGATGACCAGATTCCTCGTGGCCAGCCTCTGCGTCGCGCATTTCGGTTCTGCGCTCGGACAAGCGGGCAGTTCCGATGCGCCCCGTGCGCTCACCGATCCCGGGCAGAAGACCGTCCGTATGCAAAGAGCGGATTCCGCGCCCGTTATCGACGGCCTCCTCGATGAGGAAGTGTGGCAGAACGCCGCCGTGGTGGACGACCTGCATCAGTTGGAGCCGGTCGAATACGCCGAACCATTCGAGCCCACGACAATCCTGCTTCTATACGATGACGATGCGCTCTATGTCGGCGCCCGGCTCTACGACTCGAGTCCTGAGGATATCTCCGCCCTCAACCTCAGGCAGAGTGACAGGATAGGCACCGACGACAACATTTTCGTTACGCTCGACCCGTTCAACAGTCAGCGCAGCGGCTATTTTTTCGGAGTGAATTCGAACAGCGTCCGTCACGACGGTCTGTTTCGGAACGCGACGGACGCCTACAGCGAATGGGACGGCATCTACCGCGCACAGGCCAGCCGCTTCGAGGACGGTTGGATCGCAGAGTTCGAAATCCCGTTCAAGACGATCTCCTTCGATCGGACGACGGATACCTGGGGCATGAATTTCGTTCGAAACATGCCCAGGCTGAGTTCACGCAGCGCCTGGATGTCGCGCAACCGTCAATTCGGTCCGAGTACCTTCGGGCTTGCGATCGGCTTTGAGGGTCTGCAGCAGGGCATCGGCCTCGACGTGGTCCCGTCCGTCATAAGCAGCCGCAATAAATCGTTCGATTCCGGAGTCTCGACTTCGGACTTCGAACCTTCGCTCGACGTGGCGTACAGATTGACCCCGTCACTGAACGCTTCACTAACCGTCAACACGGATTTCTCGGCAACGGAAGTCGACGATCGTCAGGTCAACCTGACGCGCTTCGGCCTGTTTTTCCCGGAAAAGCGCGATTTCTTTCTGCGTGATTCCGACATTTTCGAGTTTGGCAACATCGGTGTCCCAAACGGGGCGGTCTACGGATTCGGCCCGGGCGGGCAGAACGGGCGACCGTTCTTCTCAAGGCGTATCGGTCTCAGCTCGACCGGACAACCCATCGATCTCGAGTATGGCGCCAAACTCAGCGGGCGAATCGGCGACTGGGAGCTTGGTCTGGTGTCCGTTCGCCAGGACGAATTCGCCAAAACGGATGCCGGTACCGTGTCGGTCGCCCGAGTAAAGCTCGGCGTGTTGCGCGAATCGAGCGTCGGCTTGATCGCGACCGAAGGCGACCCGGGATCGAATCTCGACAACTCGGTCGCCGGGTTTGATTTTCTCTATCGAAACTCGCGATTGCCCGGCGGGCGCCGCCTCGAAACGGAACTCTGGTTCCAGAGCAGCGAAACGCAAGGCAGGAGCGGCGACGACTCCGCCTACGGCGTGGGGATCCGTGTACCGAGCTCCGAGGGAGTTCGCGGCGGCGCGCAGTTCCGTCGATACGAACAGAATTTCAATCCGGCGCTTGGCTTTCTGAACCGCCCCGGAATAACCGACACGACGTTCGATGTCGGCTACACGCTCTGGCTGCGAGAAACGCCGCTGCAAAACTGGCAAATCACGCTTGACGGGCAGCGGATCGACCGTATCGATGGGGGACTACAGTCGCAATCGCTGAACTTCAGACCCGTTGAGCTGATCGCTCGGACAGGGGACGTGTTCAGGGCAATAAACCGCGTGTACAAGGAACACCTGCTGGAACCGTTCGAAATCTCGCCCGGCATCGTGATTCCGCGCGGAGCCTACTCGTTTCGCGACTCCGGGTTCCAGATCGAAACCGCCGACTACCGCAAGGTGTCCGCCACGCTGCGCCTCGTCGATGGATCGTTCTACGAAGGAAGGCTGACGGAAGTACTGTCGACCCTGACATGGGTACCATCGGCACGGTTTCGCGCCAGTCTGAGCTACCACTACAACGACGTCAGATTGCCGCAAGGCGCGTTCGAAACCCGCCTCGTGTCCGCCGGCATCGACTATGTCTTTTCATCGACGCTGTCCTGGGTCAACCTGATCCAGTACGACAACGTTACCGAGACGATCGGCGCAAACATGCGCGTGCACTGGATTCCGGAAGCCGGCCGCGAACTGTACTTCGTGATCAATCACAACCTGCAGGATCGTTTCGATCGCGACAATACATTCGAGTCCGAGCGCGCTGACATCTCGATCAAGTACACCCACACTTTCAGGTTCTGAGTTCCCGACGCAACGAACCTCGTCAAGTCCGCCCGTCGCAAGGCGCCGGACCACAGCTACCTGTCCGGGCTCGCGTCCGATTCGCCATATCAGGCGATACCGGTCCTGAAGCTAGCGCCCGCTTGGTGCCTTGCTGTCCGCCGTGCGCTCGAAGACGGTCGTGGCCGCACTGATCATGGAAGCCACATCGCTGAGAGTCGCCGGAACGATCAGGGTGTTGCCCTCCTTTGCGAGGTTCCCGAACCGCTCCAGATAATCCTCCGCAACCCGTAGTTGCATCGCCTTGTCGCCGCCCTTTTCGTTGAGCGCTGCGGCGACCTTGCTCAGGCCTTCGGCCGTGGCCTCGGCGACCGCGAGAATGGCGGCGGCCTCACCCTCGGCTTCGTTGATCTGCTGCTGCTTGGCGGCTTCGGATTCCTTGATGACCCGCTGCTTCTCGCCCTCGGCTTCGTTGATCTTCGCATCGCGCACGCCCTCGGACTCGAGCACCGTCGCGCGTTTCTCGCGCTCGGCGCGCATCTGCTTTTCCATCGCCGTCAAGACATCGTGGGGCGGATTGATGTTCTTGATCTCGTAGCGCAGTACCTTCACGCCCCACGGATTCGATGCCTGGTCCAGTTCCTCGACGACGCGCACGTTGATGTGGCTGCGTTCCTCGAAGGTCTTGTCGAGTTCGATCTTGCCGATCTCGCTGCGCAGCGTCGTCTGGGCAAGTTGCGCGATCGCGAAAAGATAGTCGCCGATCCCGTAGGACGCCTTGCTCGCCTCCATGACCTGCAGGTAGAGCACCCCGTCGACGCCGACCTGAACGTTGTCCGACGTAATGCAGATCTGTTCTTCGACATCGATCGCCTGTTCCTTGAGCGTGTGCCGGTAGGCCACCCGCTCAAGGAACGGAATGAGGATGTGGAAACCGGCCCCGAGCGTTCGCGAGTACTTGCCGAGACTCTCGACGATGTAGGCATTCTGCTGCGGGACGACGACCGCCGTCTTGATGACGACGATGATGGCCACGATGGCGACCGCCAGGGCCACGATGAAACCAAAATCCATTTGCTGCTCCTTCCTTAGTTCGAGGGATCGGCGGCCGACTTGTCAGGCATCGCTTCGATGCCAAGCTCCACTCCGTCGGCCGCCACGACACGGGCTTCGGAGCCCGATTCGATCGGCGCCCCGCCGACGTTGACGGCCGTCCACTGCGAACCTCGCAGCCTGACGCGCGTGCGCCCGTCAGGCGGTACGTTTTCGTTCACCGAGACGAGCGTACCGATGGAGTTGCCCTGAAATTCCTTCGTCCGGCCCCTCAGCTTGTCGTAGAGCCGCTGCCTGAACAGCACCATCGAGGCGATGGCGAGCAGCGCGAACAGCAACCACTGTCCCCAGATCGGCAGCGTGACGCCGGCGAGGGTCACGATGCCGACGAAGATGGCCGCTGCGCCGACGAAGATCAGGTAGAACGCCGCATCGACCGCGAAAAGCTCCGCGCCCATGAGCAAAAATCCAATGATCAGCCAACCCCACCAGACCATGTCACGCCTCCTGCGGCAGCGCGCCCGTTCGCGCCGAATAATACCCTGTTGTGAACCGAGTGCCGCGGGCGTGGCGTCCGTTCAGCTCAGGCTGGCCAGTTCCTCGCGCAGCCCCTTGACCAGTCCGACGCACATGCACAGCAGCACCAGGGTGAATGGCAGGCCGATCGCCAGGGTCAGCGCCTGCAGCGAGGCCATGCCGCCGCCCAGCATCAGCGCCATGGCAGCCGTGCCCGTCAGCACGCACCAGAAGGCGCGTTGTTGGACTGGCGCGTCCATCTTGCCGCCGGCGGTGATGGTGTCCATCACCAGCGAGCCCGAGTCGGCAGAGGTGACGAAGAAGATCGTGATCAGCACCACGCTTATGGCGGAAACCACTCCCGTCATCGGCAGTTGCTCGAGCATCCTGAACAGGGCGAGTTCGGCCACTGACTCGGCAACGCCCGTGTAACCGTTCGAAAAGTACTGATCCAGTGCAGTTCCGCCAAACGTCGCCATCCAAGCGATGCCGATGATCGTCGGAACGATCAGCACCCAGGTCACGAACTCGCGCACCGTGCGACCCAGGCTGATACGCGCAATGAACATGCCGACGAAGGGCGCCCAGGCGATCCACCAGGCCCAGTAGAAGGTCGACCAGTCACGAACGAAGTCGACATCGGGGCGGCCGATCCAGTTGCTGAGTCGCGGCAGGTAGTAGATATAGTCGACTGCCGACTTCCCTATGGTCGCGAGAACGACGAGCGTGGGACCCGCGATCAGGACGAACAGCCACAGCAGGCCCGCCAGCGTCATGTTGATCCAGCTCAGGCGCTTCACGCCCTTGTCGAGACCCGCAACGACGGACGCAAGCGCAATACCGA
>JAQAJI010000095.1 GCA_028278665.1 Candidatus Rariloculus versatilis | reverse complement strand
CACGGATTCTACTAGATAAACAGCGAGCCTCAAACGAAAACCCCGCTTCCCCTGCAAATATCTTGCGGCCGTTTCTTCAGACCGTCGCGTCTGTGTAACAATTCAGTTTGAATATCCTTGCGACTTCTCCGCTGCCCTGATCGTGTCCCTGAATACCAAAGACATCGACAAGCTCTGCGAGCTCGCCAGGCTCGCGATCCGCGCCGACGAGATCGCCGACGTCTCGGCAAAGCTCTCCGACATCGTCGCGCTCGTCGATCAGCTCCAAAGCGCAGATACCGCCGGCGTGCCGCCGATGGCCCACCCGCTCGACCGGTCCCAGCGACTGCGTGCGGATGTCGTGACCGAGGCCGATGAGCGCGAACTCTTTCAGGAAAACGCAGCGCTCGTCGAGCGCGGCCTGTATCTCGTTCCGAAGGTGATCGATTGACTGGAGTCGTCCGGCCCCGGTTGCGGCCGGCCTCGAGCGGTTTCGCAATCCCAGCAACGTACCGGCCATGCACGACAACACGCTCGCATTGACAGCACGGGCACTGCGGGCGGGCGACTTGTAGTCGCTCGAGCTTGTGAAGCACTGCCTTGAGCGGATCGGCCGCTTCGACGGGGCGCTCAACGCCTTCGTCAGCGTCACCGAAGACCGCGCGCTAGCACAGGCGGCCGAAGCGGACCGGCGCATTGCGGCGGGCGACGCCACCACGCTCACCGGCGTCCCGATCGCCCACAAGGACATCTTCTGCACGGCTGGAGTCAGGACATCGTGCGGTTCGCGCATGCTCGACAACTTCATCGCCCCGTACGATGCGACCGTCGTGGAGCGGCTCGATGCGGCCGGCGCCATCATGCTCGGCAAGACGAACATGGACGAGTTCGCCATGGGTTCGTCGAACGAGACGAGCTTCTACGGCGCGGTGCTCAATCCCTGGGACCACGACACCGTACCGGGCGGCTCCTCGGGCGGTTCCGCGGCCGCGGTTGCGGCTCGGCTCGTCCCGGGCGCGACGGGGACCGACACGGGCGGCTCCATACGCCAGCCCGCGGCGCTCTCGGGCATCACGGGCCTCAAACCGACCTACGGCCGGGTATCGCGCTACGGCATGATCGCGTTCGCTTCGAGTCTCGATCAGGCCGGCACGCTGACCCGGACCGCCGAGGATGCGGCGCTGCTGCTTGAGGCCATGGCGGGTTTCGACAGCCGCGATTCGACATCGCTCGACGAGCCCGTGCCCGCCTACTCGCAGGCGATCGAAGAGCCCCTGGAGGCGCTCACGATCGGTGTGCCCGAAAATTTTTTCGACGAGGGTCTCGATGCCGGGAACGCTGCGGCCGTGACCGCGGCGCTCGGCGAACTTCAGAAGCACGGCGCGACGCTCAAGCGCATACGCCTGGACAACGTGCACCTTTCGGTGCCCGCCTACTACGTCGTGGCCCCCGCCGAAGCGTCGTCGAATCTCTCACGCTTCGACGGCGTGCGTTACGGCTACCGTTCGCCTGAAGCGATGAACGACGATCTGAACGCGTTCTACAAGCGCAATCGGGGCGAAGGCTTCGGGGCCGAGGTCAGGCGGCGCATCCTGATCGGCGCCTGGGTCCTTTCGACCGGCTACTACGATGCCTATTACCTGAAGGCCCAGAAGGTCCGCCAGTTGATCAGCAGCGACTTCGCAAGGGCGTTCGATGAGGTCGACATCGTGGCCGGACCCACGACGCCGACGCCGGCGTTCGGGCTCGGTCAGAAGACCGGGGATCCGGTGCAGATGTATCTCAACGACATCTACACGATCGGCGCGAACCTCGCGGGCTTGCCTGCGATGAGTGTCCCCTGCGGCTTCAGCGGCGGTCTGCCCGTCGGCCTGCAGCTTATCGGGCCGCACCTCAGCGAAGCGCGCCTGTTGCAGACGGCGCATCACTTTCAACGTGCAACCGACTGGCACGCGCGCGTGCCGCCCGGGTACGACTGACGCGGCAGCGATGAAATTCGAAGCGGTCATCGGACTTGAGATCCATACGCAGCTTGCAACCGAGAGCAAGATCTTCTCGGGCGCGGCGACGCGTTACGGCGCCGAAGCCAACACCCAGGCCTGCCTCGTCGACCTCGGTTATCCGGGCGTGTTGCCCGTACTCAACCGCGAAGCGGTGCTCATGGCGATCCGCTTCGGCCTCGCGACGCATTGCCGGATCGCCGAACGTTCGGTGTTCGCGCGCAAGAACTATTTCTACCCGGACCTGCCGAAGGGCTACCAGATCAGCCAGTACGAACTGCCGGTCGTCCACGGCGGCTACATCGACATCCTCTGTGAGGATGCCGTCAAGCGCATCGGGATTACGCGCGCGCACCTCGAGGAGGATGCCGGCAAGTCGCTGCACGAGGACTTCCAGGGCATGTCCGGCATCGACCTGAACCGGGCCGGCACACCGCTGCTTGAGATCGTCTCCGAACCCGACATGCGCTCGGCCGCCGAGGCCGGAGCATACATGCGCACGATTCACACGCTGGTCCGCTATCTCGGCATCTCCGACGGCAACATGCAGGAAGGCTCGTACCGCTGCGACGCCAACGTCTCGATCCGCCCGCGCGGCGCGACGGAACTCGGCACGCGTACCGAACTGAAAAACCTCAACTCCTTCCGTTTCGTCGAAAAGGCGATCGAGATCGAGATCGACCGCCAGATCGACGTCGTGCAGAGCGGCGGCACCGTCGTTCAGGAGACCCGGCTCTACGACTCCGACCGCGACGAGACCCGCTCGATGCGCGGCAAGGAGGAAGCCGAGGACTACCGCTATTTTCCGGATCCCGACCTGTTGCCGGTGATGATCGACAGCGCGTTGGTCGAGGAACAGCGCGCCGCACTGCCGGAACTGCCGGCCGAGAAGCGCGAGCGCTTCATGAGCGAGTACGGTCTGTCTGCCTACGACGCCGACATCCTGACCGCAAGCCGCGCGCTCGCCGACTACTACGAGGACTGCGTCGGCCACTCCCGCGCCAAGCCGAAGCTTGCGGCCAACTGGGTCATCGGCGACCTGACGGCAGCGCTCAACCGCGCGGGTCTTGAGATTGGCGAGTCGCGCGTCGGCGCGGCGGAACTCGCCACGCTGCTCGAGCGCATCGACAGCGGCACGATCTCCGGGAAGATCGCCAAGGACGTCTTCGAAGCGGTCTGGAACGGCGAGGGCGGCGTCGACGAGATCATCGAGCGCCGGGGGCTTGAGCAGATCTCCGACAGCGCGAGCCTCGAAGCGCTCGTCGATGAGGTCGTCGCCGCGAACCCGGCTCAGGTTCAGCAGTACCGCGACGGCAAGACGCAGGTGCTCGGATTCTTCGTCGGTCAGGTCATGAAGGCTTCGCAGGGGCGGGCGAATCCCAGGCAGGTCAACGAGATCCTCAGGGCGAAGCTTGGCGGCTGAAGCGCGCGGGTAACCTCGCGGTGGCGGGGATGTGCACTTCGGCCCGCTTGAAACACGCCGTGAATACATCCATGTAGGCTCCGCGCCCGGGCGTCACTTCGGAGTGGCGGGGATATGCACTTCGGCCCGCTTGGCTTGTCCGAGATTGGGGGGCGACCCGAGTACCGGGGTTGGGGTCTCATGCGACCGGTAGGCGCCTCCTCCGGGCGTCTGTGCGAGCCTACTGCGGCCTGGGTTCGTGGACCTGCAGTACCACGAAGCGCGGCAGCCCGCTCAGATCGCGCCGCGCCGTGACGATCCGGAAACCGAACCCGCTCGCAAGCGCCACGACGTCCGTCTGTTGATCGTGCCCGTGTTCGATCAGCAATGCGCCACCGGCCGCCAGGTGCGCCGGCGCCTCGGTCAAAACGACGCGGATCGCGTCGAGACCGTCACCGCCTCCGTCGAGCGCCCGCCGCGGCTCGTGGCGCAAGTCGCCGTCGAGGCAGGGGTCGCTGCTTCGAACGTACGGCGGATTGCAGGCGACGAGATCGAATCGCTCCGCGCCGAGTCCCGCGAACCAGTCCGATTCCAGGCAGCGGATGTCCAGACCGAGCGCCCGGGCGTTGGCGCTCGCCACGGCGAGTGCTCCGGCACTGGCATCGACGGCGGTGACGGATACTGACGGACGCGCCCGCTTGATCGCGAGCGCGATCGCGCCGCTGCCCGTGCCGAGATCGAGGACGCTGCAGTCCGGCCGGGAATCGCCAATCGCAAGGGCCTCGTCGACGAGGCATTCGGTTTCGGGACGCGGGATCAGCACATCGGGCGTCACGCGCAGCGAGATCGCGTGGAAGTCCTTGCGGCCCCGGATATAGGCGAGCGGCTCACCGTCGAGTCGCCGCGCGAGCACGGCGCGAAACCGCGCCTCGACTCCGGCTGGAGGGTCGCGCTCGGGAAAAGCGACAATGCGGCTGCGGCTGACGCCCGCGGCATGAGCGAGCAGCAGTTCCGCGTCGAGCCGCGGTGCCGCGCTGACCGCTGCAAGCGCCCGCGCGGCATCGGCGACCAGGCTGCCCAACCCGTCTGTCTTGTCGGGTCGCGGGGCGTGTGTGCGAGATCGATCGATATTCATCAGGCTCGCGACGCAAAGGGAGTTGCACTACCGAGCGCTTGAGACCCTCGCCCGCAGGGATGCGGGCGCAGAGCGTACAAGGATGTATTTGCAGCGTGTCTGAAGCGTTCGGTAATGTGACTCCCGGCACGCTCCACGCAGGCATTGCGCCCGGCGACTCGGCCAGACATGCCGGCTGCCTCAATCCGCCATGCCGAGCCCGGCAAGCTGCTCGGCCTGGAACTCGTCGCTCAACGGCCCGACGACCCCGTCGAGATCGCCGGCGAGTATCTCGTCGAGCCGGTAAAGCGTCAGGTTGATGCGGTGATCGGTGACCCGTCCCTGGGGGAAGTTGTAGGTGCGGATGCGTTCGGAACGATCGCCCGTACCGACGAGGCTCCGGCGCTTTGCGGCCCGTTCCGAATCGCGGCGGGCGATCTCCGCGTCCTTGAGGCGCGCGCGCAGCAGCCCGATGGCCCGCGTCCGGTTCTTGAGTTGCGAGCGTTCGTCCTGGCACTCGACGACGATCCCGCTCGGCAGGTGCGTGACGCGCACCGCACTGTCGGTCTTGTTGACGTGCTGCCCGCCCGCACCGGAAGCGCGATAAGTGTCGATCCTGAGGTCCTTAGCGCTGATTTCGATCTCGTCGACTTCGGCGGGCTCCGGCAGCACGGCGACCGTGCATGCCGACGTGTGGATCCGGCCCTGCGCCTCAGTCTCGGGCACGCGCTGCACGCGGTGCGCTCCCGACTCGAACTTGAGCATCGCATAGGCGCCGCGGCCTTCCACGCGGCTGATGACTTCCCGGTAACCGCCGTGCTCGCCCTCGTTGGAGCTCAACAGCTCGACCTGCCAACGGTGCCGCTCGGCGTATCGGCAGTACATTCGAAACAGGTCGCCGGCAAAGAGTGCCGCCTCGTCGCCGCCGGTGCCTGCACGAATCTCGAGAAACAGATTGCCTTCGTCGTCGGGATCGTCGGGGATCAGGTGCTTCGACAGGGCATGCTCGAGCGCGAGCTGCCGCTCTGCCAGTGTGTCGAGTTCCTCTTCGCCGAGGGCTTTGAGCTCCGGATCGCTGTTCGCCGCGAGTTCCTCTGCCTCACCGATGTCCTGCTCGAGCGCGCGCCAGGCTTCGAAGTCCCGGGTCACTGCGCCGAGACGCGCATACTCGCGCGACAGCTCACGGAATCGCTCCTGATCGGCGATCGTCGCCGGATCGCTCAGGAGATGTTCGATGTCCCCGTGACGCTCGGTCAGGAGCTCGAGTTTTTCGCGGATGGATTCCTTCACGGCTTTATCGACCTCCCGCCTCGCGGACAACGTGCGGGCATCGCGCCGTCGCCTGCGTGCGTGAACTCCGGTGGCGCAGGCTCCCAGGCGGGCGTTTGAGTGTACGACCGTGAATTGTCGGCAAATCGACCCTCGGCGACAAGTGGCGGGCGGTCTCCGGGTAGCGCGCAATCGAAAACCCTGACGGCCGCCGGGACAGGCGCGCAGCAAGCGGGCTCGCCACGTTGTGGGTTATAGTTCCGAGCCATGTTCACGACCGTTGCGATCAGGCGCGTTCGACTCCTTCTGCTGGCCGGCCTGGCCGGTTGCGTTGCGACCCCGACGACGGCGCCCGAGGATCGCCGCGTCGCCGTCGACTCATACGTGCTGCTCGGGCAGGTCGCGCTCGAACAGCAGCAGCCCGAGGAGGCCACGGGGCATTACCTCAACGCCGCGCTTGCGTCTGACAACCCTGCGGTGGCCGAGCGCGCCACGCGCATGGCCCACCGCCTCGGCCTGACCGACCTGGGACTCGCCGCCGTCGAGCGCTGGCGCGAGATAGCGCCCGGCGACGAGCGCAGTTACTGGTTTTCCGCGATCTTCGAGACACGCTCGAGAAGGCTCGGCCGGGCCATCGAGGACTTCACCAGGCTCATCGACCGGCTTGGCGATCCCGGCGCCGGGCTTGCGCTGGTGATCGACGCGCTGACCGCCGAGCCGGACAGCGCGGCGGGAACGGTGATCATCTCCGCGCTCAACGAAGCGTTTCCGGGTACGGCGGAGGGGCACTACGGGGTGGCTACGCTCGCGCTGCGCTCCGGCAACTTCGACCTGGCGCTCGAAAACGCGGCCGCGGCCAGCAAACTCGCGCCGGACTGGCTCGAGATCCAGCTTCTTTATGCGCGAACGCTGCTCGGTGCCGGCCGGACGGACGAGAGCCTCGCGCTCGCGGCCGAACTCGCCGCCGAGCACGACGATCCGGAGGTGCGCCTGCAGTACGCGGAGCTGCTGTTGTCGGCCGGCCGGGGCGATGACGCCGCGGTCATCCTCAACGAGATCCTCGTCGACAATCCCGGCATGCCGGAGGCCGTCCGGGCACTGGCCTTTCACGCGCTGACGAGCGAAGACTTCGACGGGGCGAGCGAGCGCTTCAACGAGCTGCGCTCCGACCCCCGCTACCAGAACGAATCGTTCTTCTATCTGGGCCGGATCGCCGAACAACAGGAAGAATACCTGCGCGCCACGCGCTCGTATTCGCGAGTGATCGACGGCAGCCATGTGGTCGAGGCGCAGGTGCGCGTCGCATCGATCCTGAGGCTCGAGATGGCCGACCCCGAAGGCGCGCTCAGGCATCTGGAGGAATTCGGCAACGCGAATCCGCGTTTCAGCTCCGAGATGCTGCTCGCCCGCGCGCAGATGCTCCTGCAGATGCGCGCGCCGGATCAGGCGGTCAGGCTCTTCGAAGAGGCGCTCGCCGAGAATTCGGCGGACCCGGCACTGCACGCCGCGCACGTGCGCCTGTACGTCATCCTGGCCCAGGACGCCATGGAGCAGGAGGATTATTACGCGGCCGATTCGACGATCGACGAAGGGCTCGAGCGCTATCCGGGCAACATCTCGCTGCGCTATTCGCGCGCGCTGCTGCTACAGGAACAGGGGCGCCACCGCAGGTCCGTCACTGTGCTCGAGGCGCTGGTCGCCGAGAATCCCAACGACGCCTCGTTGCTCAACGCGCTCGGCTATCTCTTGACCGACCAGTTCGACCAGCGGCACGAAGAGGCCCGCGGTTACATTCAGCGCGCGCTTGCGATGAATCCCGAGAGCGCCGCCATCATCGACAGCATGGGCTGGGTGCTGTTCAAGCTCGGCGATTACGACGGGGCACTGGAGTACCTCGAGCGGGCCTGGCGGCTCGAGCAGGATCCGGAGATCGCCGCACATCTTGTCGACGTGCGCTGGGCGCTCGGCGAGCGCGAAGCGGCACTGGAGTTTCTCGAGAGCTCGCTCGAGGAGCACCCGGACGATACGCACCTCAAGGACGTAAGCCGCCGGCTCGATCGATGAAGCTCGGACTGCCGGTCCTCCTGGGCGCGGCCATCTCGCTTGCCGCTTGCGTGCAACTCCCGGTCATCGATGACGGACTCGGCTATGACGAGCGTCGTGAACTGCTGGAATCGCTGCCCGGCTGGGAGATGCGCGGCAGGCTCGCCGTCGATACGGGCGAGCGCGCGTTTCAGGGGCGCTTCGCCTGGCGCCAGGATCATGAGCAGCTTGCGCTGTCCGTTCGCGGGCCGTTCGGGACCGGCAGTTTCGAGGTCGCGGGCTCGCCCGACGCGATGACGCTGCGCGCGCGCGGCGAGAGTTTCACGCTCGAAGATCCGGAAACGGAGCTTTCGGACATCGTCGGCTGGTGGGTCCCGGTCGCGAGTCTCGGGGCCTGGCTCATCGGTGTGCCCGACCGCCTGTTCGATGCCCGGCCCGAGTTTGACGCCGGCGGACAGCTCGTTTCGCTCGAACAACGCCTGTGGCGGCTCGACTACGGCGCCTGGCAGCTTGCCGACGGCGTGCTCGTCCCGCGCAGTATCGATTTGAGCCACGACGCGCTCACACTCAGCCTGACCGTCGATGCCTGGAATCCGCTTGCCGCGACCGGCGACGCCTTGAAGTGAGCCGGGCTGGAACCGCAAAATATCGTTTGCGCTGCATATGGGGTGTAGCCAAGCGGTAAGGCAACGGGTTTTGATCCCGTGATACGCAGGTTCGAATCCTGCCACCCCAGCCAGCGCCCGCCCGTATTTCAAAGGAATCGCCTTGGACGCCAACACGACGACGATCTTCTCCGGCAACGCCCATCCGGAGCTCGCCCACGGCATTGCCCGCCACCTGTCCGTGCCCATGGGCCGCCTCACCATCGGCCGGTTCAGCGACGGGGAGATCAGCGTGGAGATCATGGAAAACGTGCGCGGCCGCGAAGTGATTCTCGTGCAGCCGACGAGCGCGCCGACCAACGACAATCTCATGGAATTGCTCGTGATGGCGGACGCCTGCAAGCGCGCGTCGGCGAACCTGATCACGGCGCTGGTGCCCTATCTCGGCTACGCGCGGCAGGATCGGCGGCCTCGCGCGGCACGCGTTCCGATCACGTCGAAGCTCGTCGCGGACCTCATGGGCACGGCCGGGATCAACCGCGTCATAACCGTCGATGTCCATGCGGAGCAGATCCAGGGCTTCTTCAACATGCCCTTCGACAATGTCTACTCCTCGCCCGTGTTGCTCGGCGACATCTGGAAGCAGGAGTATCCCGACGTGGTCGTCGTGTCCCCGGATGTCGGCGGTGTCGTTCGTGCCCGCGCGTTCGCGCGGCGGCTCGACAACACGGACCTCGCGATCATCGACAAGCGCCGGCAGCAGGCGAACATGTCGGAGGTCATGAACATCATCGGCGAGGTCCAGGGCAAGACCTGCATCCTGGTCGACGACCTCGTCGATACGGCGGGCACCCTGTGCCAGGCCGCGCTCGCCCTCAAGGAGCGCGGAGCCGTAAAGGTTGTCGCCTACATCACCCATCCGGTGCTCTCCGGTCCCGCGATCGGGCGCATCGAGGCCTCCGAACTCGACGAGATCGTGGTTTCGAACACGATCCCGCTTAGCCCCGAGGCTGCGGCCTGCACGCGAATCCGGCAACTCAGCGTCACGGAATTGCTCGCCGAAACGCTGCGCAGAATCAGTCAGGGCGATTCGGTCAGCTCGCTTTATATCGACTAGCCGGAGGGGTCCGCACGCGTGATGAAATATGCCGACCGCCCTGCTATGATGCGCGCCCCTCAGGAGGGCAACGGCCGTGGAATTCGAACTCAAAGGTGAAGCGCGCAGCGACCTGGGCCGAGGCGGCAGCCGGCGGCTGCGCAGAAGCGGGCGCGTACCGGCGATCGTCTACGGCGGCGGCAAGGAACCCGTGGCCGTCTCGCTCGGGCATAACGACTTGCTCCCGGCTTCCACACCAGCATTCTGACGCTCAAACTCGGCAAGGCGAGCCAGTCGGTCGTCGTCAAGGCCGTACAGCGGCATCCGTCCAGACCGCAGATCCTGCATCTCGACTTTCAACGTATCGTTGCGGACCAGGCGATCACCCTGAACGTACCGATCAACTTCGTCGGTGAGGAAGAGGCTGCCGGCATCAAGGAAGGCGGGGTCGTACAGCGCATACTTACCGACATCGAGATCTCGTGCCTGCCGCGCCACCTGCCGGAATATCTCGAGATCGAAATCTCGGAACTCGAGATGAATCACCTGCTGCACCTGTCCGATATCGTTCTGCCGGAAGGCGTCACCTGCACGGCGCTCGAACATGGACAGGATCAGCCGGTCGTGGGGATCACCACGCCGCGTCGCGAAGAAATCGACGAGATCGAGGTCGATGACGAGCTCGAGGGCGAAGAAATCCCGACCGAGGATGCCGAGTCCGCAGAC
>JAQAJI010000094.1:13104-19330 GCA_028278665.1 Candidatus Rariloculus versatilis | reverse complement strand
GGCGCGCGCGCCGCCAATCCCCGAAACTGCTGCAAGACGATCGCGCCGATGTCGTTGCACTTGCCGGTGATCAGTGCGCGCCCGGGATCCTGCGTAAAGATCGTTCGGCCCAGAAACGGGTGTGGCGCGTGGGATCCGGAGCAGGTGAGCCTGAACAACGGCAGCTCCGGCTCCCTGTCGGACCACGGATCCTGCAGCACCGCGCTGGCCCACGGCAGGTTCGTCGTTCCGACGTCGACCCAGCCGTTTGCAACGTCCATGCCGGTCATATGCATACCGTGACAGGTCGAGCAGGTCCGCTTGATCGGGTTCCCAAGCCCGATGTTGTTGATGTGCATTGCATCGCGGATCCAGAATGTACGAAAGAAGAACACATCGTGGCCGCGTGCGACCGATTCGCGAAACTCACGCTCGGCGTCGCCGTCAGGCTCACCCGTACGCGGGAGTGACTGCCACACGTCGCCAATCGGGAACACATACCGCGTCGTATTGTTGCCGAGGACACCTGTGCTGCCATCCACGAGCGCCTGTGGCCCGAGCGCCTGCGGCCCACCGGGCTCATCGAGGTCGCCGGCGCCGACATGACGTAGCTGCGCGGCGTAAATTTGCGATTCGAAATCGATGATCTCGGCCAGTTGCGCCTCACTCGGCGGCCCATCAGTCTGAAGATGTTCGAGCGCTGCGGAAATCGCCTGGGTTTTCAGCGTCGGCTCGCGCGCATCTGCCATCATGTTCATGTTGACGAGCCGGCCTGTCTCAGGATCACGGTCGCTTGGGCGCGAATCCTTGATGCTGAATGGTGTAACACCAAAGTCCGCAGCCGTCACGAACTTGAGATTGGCGACCATTCGCGGTCGCCGGTAAACGGAAACTGTCGGCTCGTCGCTATCGAGGCCGTACCTGGGATGGGTGTTGCAACCGCTCGGGTCGCGAACGACCTCGATCGTGAATTCCGGAGTGATCTCGTTGCCCGCAGCATCGCGCGGCGGCCAGGGCAAAAACACCCGAATCAGACCGCGCTCGAGCAGCAGCGAATGCGCTTGCGGATCTCCCGCCGGCAGATGAGGACAATTGCGGCCATCGATCGCGGCGAATAGCGGATCATGACCGTTCGTCTCCTGCCAGCGTTGCTGAATCGTCTGCGTGGAGATCGACATCGCATTGGCCGGCTGATGGCAGGTCACGCATGCTCGCCCGTTCGTGCCGATTGGTTCGAAGAAAGCGTTTCCTGCGGTGTCGTAGTTGCCGGATGCATTGACGATGCCGAGCTCGCCGTAATCATTCGGATACGCTACGCGGTCTGGCAGCAGATGCCCGGAACCTTCAGACCACCAACGATTGGCTGCGCTGTGCTGGGCACCGGCCGACGATACGATGCATAGCGCCACAACGCCCGCTGCGACGATCGGCCAACGGTCTGCGAGGTCACGAGTTACGGCGGAAGAGGGCACTTGTCAATTCCTTCTGCTCAAGCTGACGGCACGGTCCCGGCAGCGACCGTGCCGTTCAACAAAGCTAATTTCCAAGGGGACCAGGAGCCTGTGCCGTAGGAAGTCGCGAATCGCCGTCTTCGGCGAGGCGTTTCGCCCAACGCGAAAATTCGCTATCGTCGTCCCTTCGGTCGATCGATTATTTGACGAAATCGATCGGGCGAAGGGGCGGATGAGAGCGGATTTGCAGCCGCGAATTCCTACGGCGCAGGCTCCTAGCTCCATACCGGATCGCCGTTGGGTAGGGTGCCTGCGATCCTCGTGCGATCGCCCGGTGTCAGGCCGAATTGTGCATCGAGTGCCTCGGCCATTTCCCAAATGTCCTGTGTACCTCCGGTTGCACTCAGACCGTCTAGCACGTCGAGCGTGGTGCCATTGAAGAGCACGTCGAGTGCGCAGACAGCCGGCATGTTTGCCGTGACTGCGGTATGCGCCGAACTGAACTCCGGGCGCAGGTCGCAGCGCGAGTACTCGCGCGGAGTGCCGACCCGCGCCAGTATTGTTGCGTTTCTTGTCACTGCGTTCTCGCTGGTAACAGCGTCTCGTGTTACGGACGATCTGCGTTCGAGCCTGTGAGTGGGGCTGATTGTTGTCCCAGCACGACATATTGTCAACAATTTCGTCAATAGTTTGACTGAGATCGGTGAATCCTGGCCGGTTACTGCGGATGCAGGCCCCATAGACGTCGCTGCGTAATCTGCAGCCCGCTACAGAGCTGCCGCATCACCGTAGACGATCTCGCCCCCGACGAGCGTCAACTCGGAACGAATCTGCTTGAGGGCCCCGTCCGGCACGGCGTCCGGATCGAAGTAGTCGGCGCTCAGCACCGCGAGATCGGCATACTTGCCCGGTTCGATCGTGCCGAGATCGTTTTCCTCGTTGAGGAACCAGCCGTTTGCGGCCGTGTAAAGGCGCAACGCCTCGTCGCGTTCGAGCGTCTGGCCTTCGTTGATGAGTTCGCCGCGGGCGTTGATTCCCGTGACGACGTAATAGAGGCCGATCCAGGGGTTCATCGGCGAGATCTGCATGCCGTCGGAGCTCATGCCGACCGGGACGCCGCTGTCGACGAGCATGCGGAACGGCGGGCCGTTGGCCTCAGCACTGCCGCTGATGTAGCGCCAGCCGCCGAGCACGCTGACCCCGCCGCCGAGCGCCGCAAGCCTGTCCGCGTATTCGCGCGTGATGAACGGCGCGTGTGCGAGCACCCACCGAAGGTTGGCGATGCCTGGAGCCGGGAGCGACTCATGGATGCTCTGCCAACTGTCGATGATGACCGGAAAATCGCCCGCGGTCAGCGAGTGATTCTCGTTGCGCCAGCCGGCTTCGGCGACGCGCCGGGTGCCCGCGAGCCATTCCTCGCTAGCCTCGCCGATGATCGGGCTGGCGCCGGCCGTGAACTCGCCGATCCCGACGACCCGCAGCATCCGGTTGCCGAAGTCGGGAAACACGTTCAGCAGCCGCGCCTGAAGCTCCGGCGTCGCGGGATCGGTTTCCATGTGCAGGAAGTTCAGGCGGATGCGGTTGATCAGCGCGCCCTCCGCATGCAGTGCGCGCAGCGCGTCGTAGGCGCGATAGCGGTCGAAATGGGCGGCGCCGTCGGCGGCTGTGCCGGCGGCCGGAAAGCCGCCCTGATCGAGATGCGCGGTGATGCCGAGGCTCGCGGCGTAGCGCATCGCGTCGAGCGTGCCGCGCTTCTGATCGTCGAGCGTCTGCAACAGCCGAAGCTCGTGCAGCGCCCGGGTCGCCGGGTTGGGTGTCTGGAAGCCGCCGGCGATGAAGCCGGCGTCTGAGCCGTCCGCGCCGACCTCGATGCCCCGGTTCTCGAAAAACGCCTTGCCGAGCGAATTCGTGGCCGCCGGCCCGGCAAATGACTCGTGGATGTAGACGGGGTGGTCGGGCGCAGCGGCGTCGAGCTCGGCGAGCGTCGGGAAGCGCGGTTCGCCGGGCGGCGGCACGAACTGGTTCCTGTTGAAGCCGCCGATCGACGTGATCCACTCGCCGGCCGGAAGCTCCTCTGCACGCGCGCCGATCAGTGCCTCAGCGTCCTCGATCGACGCTGCGGACTCGATGCGCGTGTCGTGACCGGGACGAAGCCCGAGCAGGACGATGTGGTTGTGGTTGTCGATGAGGCCCGGAACGACCGTGCGGCCGTTGAGATCGATGATTTCGGTACAGTCCGTGGCGCCGAGCGTCCCGTTGCCGAGCGCGGTGAATCGATCGCCGACGATGCGCACGGACTCGACCACCGAGTCGTCGGCATCCATCGTGTGGATGGCCCCGCCGGTCAACAGTACGTCGTTGACCGCCGGGCAGTCGGACTGGGCGTTCGCCGTGTCTGCCGCTGCCGCGGCGAGTATCAGAAACGCGAGCTTGTCGGCGTGCGGCATGGCAGGTCCCCTGTACGTGGCTTTGGTGTATCGCAGCGTCAGATGATAGATCGTATCGGGCTGCAACGGTCCGAACCATGGCCAGGCGAACGCATTGGCATGAGACCATCGAGTAGAATCGGCGGCTCAGGAACACCAGGCGAACCGGCAGGCGAGGGGGAGATCATGCGCGCGATCACAAGACTGGTCATCGTCGGCCTCGGCGCGGCCTCCGCACCGGCGCTCGGTCAGGTCAGCGACTTCGATCCTGTCACCGACCAGATGCTGCAAAACCCGGATCCGGCGGATTGGCTCATGATCAACCGCACGTACGATCAGCAACGGTTCAGTCCGCTTGACGAGATCAACCGCGACAACGTGTCCGAACTGGCGCTCGCATGGTCGCTGGGATTGCCGGCGGGCGTGCAGGAGTCGACCCCGATCGTCTATGACGGCGTCATGTACCTGATCGAACCCGGGGCCGGCGTCATCGCGGTCGATGCCACGAACGGGGACCGTATCTGGTCGTATTCGCACGAGATCCCCAACAGCGCGATCGGGTTCGTCGGGCCACCGGAGTCTCAGCGTCAGAAAAGTATCGCCATCTACGCCGACCTGATCTTCTATCCGGCGCCCGATGGGCTCATCGTCGCGCTCGACGCCGCCACGGGCGAAATTCGCTGGCAAACGGAAGTCTTCGACGTGACGACGAACACGCGCCACACGGGCGGCGTGCTCGTCGCCGACGGCAAGGTGATTTCGAACCGCGCCTGCCTGCAGCGTTCGGGCTGCTTCATTTCGGCGCACGACGTGTTTACGGGCGAAGAGGCCTGGAAGTTCTATCTGACCGCGGCACCGGGAACGCGCGACGGCGATACCTGGGGCAACGTTCCGTTGGACGAGCGCGTCGCAAGCTCCTGGGGCCTGCCGGGCTCCTACGACCCGGAGAGGAAGATCACCTATTGGGGCATCGCCAACCCGACGCCGTACACGCGGCTCACGCGGCATGGCAGCGTCGACGCGGTGCCGACGACGGCGCCGGCGGACCTCTACAGCAACTCGACCGTCGCGCTCGACGTCGAGCTCGGCGAACTCGTCTGGTATTACCAGCACAACCCCGGCGACGACTGGGATCTCGACCATTTGCACGAGCGAACGATCATCTCGACGGTTTTCGAGCCGGATCCGGAAGCCGTCAAGTGGATCAATCCCGCGATCGAGCGCGGTTCGATTCGCGAAGCCGTCGTCATGGTCGGGGAGGGCGGCGGCATCTGGCTGCTCGACCGCGCGACGGGTCAATTCCTCTGGGCGACGCCCTTCCCCTACGACATCCCCGAGTTCCACATTGCGGACATCAACGTTGAAACGGGCCGCACGGTGATCAACGCGGAACGCATGTTCACCGAAGACGGTCAGCGGCAGCTCGTCTGCTACCACAATACCCGCAGCTACTGGTCAACGGCCTACGATCCGCGCCGCAATGCGCTCTACGTTCCCTATCACGATGCCTGCCTCGACATGACGTCGAATGCCTCGGCGCCGTCAGGTTTCGGGCCGAGAGTCGGGATGCTCCGCCCGGGCACCGACCTCGAGGACTACTCGTCAATGGCCAGGATCGATCTTTCGACCGGCCGGATGCAGCGCATCCACTCGCAGGTCGCGCCCGGCAACGGCTCGGCCCTTGTAACCGCCGGCGACCTGCTCTTCTGGGGCGACATCGCGCGGCGCTTCCGGGCGTTCGACCCCGACGACGGCGAGGTACTTTGGGAAGCCGTACTTGGCGGAACCATCCAGACGAGCACGATCGCCTATGCCGCGGACGGCCGGCAATATGTCGCCGTCCTGACCGGCAACGGTACGTCGGGAACCGGGACGCCGGCGAGCATCAGCGGTATCGAGGTCGTACAGGAACACAATGCGATCTACTCGTTTGCGTTGCCGCGCAGATGACGGTTTGGCGACGGTATAGCCATGGCTGCAAGCCGATCGAGCGCCCGGCCCGGGGACAGCAGACAGGTGGGGCGGAAGACCGTGATTTGTTGAAACCCCGGTGACCCGCGCCGTCATGGCCAGAAACGTCGAGTTGAGTTGCCCGGATAAGCCACACATCGTTCAGACTCGGGCAACCGAACACTTGTTGTTGCGACCCTTCGGGGGAAGACCATGAAACCTTCGTTCAGAAATTCCGTCGTTCAGACGCTTGTGACCGCGTTTCTGCTTGGCGCCCTCGCTGGAGTCCAGGCGCAGGAGCCCGAAGCCGCACCCGCCGGAGCCGACGCACAGCAGACGACGCCGCCGGCCGGACAAGCCCGTGCCCGAGGTCCGCGCGGCCCGACGCCGCTCGGCGACGGGCCCTGGGAATTCGATACC
>JAQAJI010000094.1:0-13082 GCA_028278665.1 Candidatus Rariloculus versatilis | reverse complement strand
CGCGTCCCTGGGGCCTGGCTTTCCTGCCCGACGGCGGCATGCTCATCACGGAACGCCCGGGCCGCCTGCGTGTCTTTCGCGACGGCGAACTCGACCCGACCCCGATCGGCGGTCTGCCTGCCATCCGCGCCGTGGTCATCGGTGGCCTGCTCGACATCGCGCTGCATCCGCGGTTCGAGGAGAACCGGCTGATCTACTTCTCGTACTCGAAACCCGATCCGGACGAGCCGACGCTCGCGACGACGGCCGTAGGGCGCGCCCGCTGGGATGGCGGCGGCATGCTCGCCGATGTTGAAGATGTCTTCGTCGCCGACGCCTGGTACAGCTCGAGCATGTCGGCGAGCAACAATCGCTGTTGCGGGCAGGGACCGGCCGACGGCAGCTACGGGTCGCGCATCGTTTTCGACGCCGACGGCTTGCTCTACGTCACGCTCGGCGACCGCAACTGGGGCGAGATGGCGCAGAATCCCGCGTCGCATCTCGGCAAGATCGTGCGGATTCACGACGATGGCGCCGTTCCCGATGACAACCCGTTCGTCGGCATGGACGGTTATCTGCAGGACATCTACACGCTCGGCCACCGCAACCCGCTCGGGCTCGCGATCCACGCGGAGACCGGGGCGCTGTGGTCGACGGAGTTCGGCCCACGCGGCGGCGACGAACTCAACCGGATCGAGGCCGGCATGAACTACGGCTGGATCCTCGTGACAGAAGGCGAGCACTACAACGGCGACCCGCGGGAACTCGGCAGGAACTCCGTGCCCGGCATGGTCGATCCCGTTTTGTTCTGGTCCCCGGTCATCAATCCGGGCAATCTCGTTTTCTATGACGGCGACGCTTTTGGCGTCTGGCAGGGCGATATGCTCATGGCCTCGATGTCGAGAACGTTGCTGCGCGCGAGCTTTGATGAGGCGGGGAATCCGCTGGGGCAGGAGAGGATGCTGACCGAGCTTGGGCAGCGATTCCGGGACGTCCGGCAGGGGCCTGATGGACTGGTCTATGTTCTGACGGATGAACAGGCCGGGGCGATGCTCAGGATCGAACCTTTGCCCTGAGGGGGCGGCCGCTCGCACCGCCTCCTCCCTCACCCCTCCCGTTGGTCGAAGGGATTCGAGAGGAGGCGGTGCGATCGGCCGCCTTTGGTGGGGTGATGGGGCGACCGCTCACATCACCTCCTCCCTCACCCCTCCCGTTGGTCGAAGGGATTCGGGGGGAGGCGGTGCGATCGGCCGCCTTTGGTTGGGGTGGTGGGGCGCCCGCTCACATCGCCTCCGCCCTCACCCCTCCCGTTGGTCGAAGGGATTCGGGAGGAGGCGATGCGATCGGGCGCTTTGGATGGTGGTGGGGCGTGTTAAGGGGTGCGTACGGCCAGTAGCGATTCGAGGAGCGCGACGGTTTCGATGTGCGGCTCGGCGGCCTGGCGCAGGAAGCTCTCGTTGTAGTTGCCCATTGCCAGATCGAGGGGCGTTCGGTCGTTGGCGTCTGTGGCCTCGAGGTCCGCGCCGTTTGCCACCAGGAATTCGACGATGGAGTTGAAGCCTTTCATCGCCGCGCCGTGAAGCGCCGTGCGGTGCGCAACGGCGTGCGGGCTCGGGACTTGCCGGCCGCGGGTCTGGTAGCTGTTGTCGCCGCGGCGCGGTATCTCCCGGAGTCCGGTGCTTCTGGGCTCCATGACCATGCGCGCGTCGATGTCGGCGCCGGCGTCGAGCAGTAACTGCATCGTGGCGAGTACGCCGTCCATCGTTCGATTGCGGCCGCGCGTCACGCGCAAACCGTACTCGACGCCTGCCGCGGCCATTAACGGCGTGACGCCTTCCTTGCTCGGCAGGTCGACGAGTGCGCCGTGCTCGAGCAGGAGTTCAACGAGCGGTGCGTCGCCGGCCCGTGCGGCCCGTAGCAGCGGGGTCGCGCCCTGCGCGAGGATGGTGTCGCCGCCGCGGTCCTGAGGCACGTTGCGGTACGGCGGGCGGCGCTTGAGTCGGAGGTTCGGGTCCGCGCCGGCCTCGAGCAGCATCCGCGCGACATCGAAGGCTGTGCGCTCGTCTTCGCTCGGAATGACGATCATCGCGCCGTTGCCCATGACGGGAAGCGTGTGCGTGTCGGCGGCCATGTAGAGTGGCGAACGTCCGAAGAGGTCCCATTTGTCGATGTCTGCGCCGGCCTCGATCATGAAGGCCGCGAAATCGTAATTGAGGTTCAAGAGCGCCATGTTGAGCGGGGTTACGCGCTCGGGATCGGCGAGGTCCGGGTCGGCGCCCGCGGCAAGCAGGTGTCTGGCGCAGTCGATACAGCCTTCGCGCGCCGCATAGAGCAGCGGCGTGAAGCCGCCCTTGTTCATGTCCTTCGGACGCGGCTCGGTGATGGTCTTGCGGTCCCACTGGCGAATGACGCCGCGCGCGTCGAGATCGGCGCCGCGTTCGGCAAGCAAGCGGACCATGTCGGCCTGACTGCGTGCCGAGGCCCACATGAGCGCGGACTGGCCGCCCCAGGCTTCCGTGGCGTTGATGTCGGCGCCCGCGGCGAGCAGCGCCTCGGCCGCCGCAACGTTGCCGTTGCGCGCAACAATCATGAGCGCCGTCTCGCCTTCGGGGTTGCGTGCGCGGGGGTCGGCGCCCGCGTCGAGCAGCGCTGCGACGATCGGCGCCGAACCGATGACGGCGGCTTCGGCGAGCGCCGAGGTCCCGAACTCGTTCATGAGCGTGACATCGGCGCCGGCATCGATGAGCGCGTGGACGAGTTCGAGATCGCCGTGGTAGGCGGCCCACATCACGGGCGTCGTGCCCGCGGGACCCAACGCGTTCGCGTCGCTGCCGTCAGCGAGCAATTGCAGGGCCGTGGCGCGGTCGCCCGATTCGGCGGCGTCGACGAGCGAGATTTCGGCGGAGTGCGAGAAGGGGGAGCAGAGCAGCAGCGCGGCCATGCCGCCAAGAGTCGTCAAGCTCGAACCCATGCGGATATTCATGCTTCAGCGAAGCTTGGCGCGAGTCGCGCTGCCTGGGCCGAAAGACCGGCTCGTGGAAGACGGCTGCTTGTGCGGCGATGCCTTCGTGTTTTCGCCGTCGCCCGTCTCGTGGAAGTGCTCAATGTTCTGTTCCTCGCGCCTAGGAGCCTGCGCCGTATGAAGTCGCGAATCGCCGTCTTCGGCGAGGCGTTTCGCCCAACGCGAAAATTCGCGATCGCCATCCCTTCGGTTGATCGATTGAGGAGATTGACGAAATCGATCGGGCGAAGGGGCGGATGAGAGCGGATTTGCAGCCGCGAATTCCTACGGCGCAGGCTCCTGGCAGACCGGGAGCCTGACCGGTCCCACGGCGACGCGGGACTCCTGCCACCGGCTGCTACACCTCCGACAGGATTCCGCCGCTGTCGCCGATCGATTCGACCGGAATATTCGTTCGGTCGAACAGCGTCACCAGCAAATCGGAGAAACGCGTGTCCTGCGGATAGCTCAGATGCTGCCCGCCCCTGATCCGGCCGTGTGCGCGGCCGAGGATCGCCGACGGCAGCGGATCGTTGTTGTGCTTGTCGCTGTTGGACATGTTGCTGCCGAACAGGATCGCTGAGTGATCGAGCACCGTGCCTTCGCCTTCGGGCGTATTGACGAGCCGTTCCACGAAGCCCACGAACCTCTCCGCGAAGTAACGCTGGATCCGGACGAGTTTCTCCTGCTTGTCGGCGTTGTTGCCATGGTGCGAGAGCGGGTGGAACGCTTCGGAAATTCCCAGGTGACCGTAGGTGCGCATGCTCGCCTCGCGGTCGAGCGAGATCGTGATGACGCGGGTCAGATCGGCCTGGAAGGCGAGGCCCATGAGCTCGAACATGAGCTGCATGTGCTCGTTGAGGTCGTTCGGAATGCCGACCGGCGCTTCGGGGATCTCCAGGTGGCTCATGTCCTGTTCGGAGGCCATCTGCACGCGGCGTTCGATCTCGCGGACCGAATCGAGGTAGTCGCTGACGACGACCCGGTCGCCGACGCCGAGGCTCGCCTGCAGCCGGCCGGCCTGGCTCGTGACGCGATCGAGGATACTGCCGGTCTCGTTGAGAATCGCCTGGCGCTCCTCGTCGGTATCGCCCTGGCCGAACAGCTTGTAGAACACGGCGCGCGGATTGCCTTCCTGGGGCAGCGACTGCGTCGGCGTGCGCCAGGCGACCTGTGCGCCGCGCTGCGAAGTCGTGAGTTCGAGGGACGGCAGGCGCGTATCCTGGCCGATGTGGCGCGCCGCAAACTGGTCGGCCGTGATGCCGGCTTCAGGACCAATGACCCCGGCATCCCAGGGCGCGACGCAGGACAACCAGGTGCGCTCGATGTAGCCGTGCGGTTCCGGGCTCTCGGCCGGTTTGTTGCGCAGGCCGGATACGATCGTGAGGTGTTCGCGGTACGGCTCGAGAGGCAACAGGACCGGCGACATCTCGTAGTTGCTGCCCGCCTGCTTCGGAGACCATTGGTCCATGATCGCGCCGTGCGGGAAGCCGATAAACGCGAGCCGGACCGGCGCGTTGCCCGCGGCGGTCTGCGACCAGGCCGTCGCGGCCGGGTTCATCGCGTCGAGCAGAGGGAGCGCAATGGTGGCGCCGGCGCCCTTGAGCACGGTGCGGCGCGTGAGGTGTTTCTTGCTCAGGTACATTGATTGTCTCCGCAGCAATCCCTCTTTATACCGGAAATCCGGCACGTCCTAAAGAACGTTTTCCGCGTCCGGAAAGCCCGCCGACGAGCCGGAACTGGCCGTGACTTCGCCCGTGGGCGCCCCCGGCACGCGCCGTTTCCTGAACTGGTCGCTCGCGACGATGCCACGCACGATGGACGAGAAACGGTAGTCGTCGGCTTCGGCGGCGCGGACGATCCTGCGGACCGTCGGCATGTCGTGGTGTTCGAGCGTGCGGCCGGTCGCGTACATGAGCAGCCGTTCGGTGAACGTCTGAACGAACTGATCGGGGCGCTTGAGCAGCGCATCGCGCAGCTCCACGGGGCCTTCGATCGCACTGCCGTCCGGCAGCACGCCGGAGGCGTCGATCAGCGTGCCGGCGTAGCGGTCGCGATCCCGCCAGGCGCCGGTCGCGTCGAAGTTTTCGAGCGCGAATCCGAGCGGGTCCATGATCGCGTGGCAGGAGAAACAGGCGGGATTCTCGCGGTGCGTGGCCATGAGTTCGCGCACCGTCAGCGCTTCGGGCGTGCCGATGTCTTCCTCGTCGAGCGATGGCACCTCGTCGGGCGGGATCGGCGGCGCTATGCCCTGGATGTGTTCGAGGATGAACGCGCCGCGCAGCACGGGCGAGGTTCGGTTCGGGTAGGCGGCGGCCATGAGGACCGCGCCCTTGCCAAGCAGGCCGTGACGCGCGGCGTCGGCGAGCTCGACGCGCTGGAAGCGGCTGCCCTTGACGCCCGTGATGCCGTAGTGGAGCGCCACGCGCTCGTTGACGTAGCTGTGGTCCGCCGTCAGCAGATCGACGACGCTGCGGTCCTCGGCGAAGATGCTGTTGGCGAAGTGCGTGAGTTCGGTCAGGAACTCCCCGCGCGGATCGCCGACGCCCGAGGCATACGGAAAGATTGTCGAATCGGGAACGACCTCGTCGATGCGCCGGATGTCGAGCCATTGGTGTACGAAGTTGCTCCCGAGCGTTGCCGCGCGCGGGTCGGCCAGCATTCTTGTTAGCTGCGCCTCGAGCACATCGTCGCGGCTCAACTCGCCGCGACCTGCGAGTTCGAGGAGTTCGTCGTCGGGAATCGAGTTCCAGAGGAAGAACGAAAGCCTCGACGCGAGTTCGAAGTCGTCGATCTCGTAGACCTGCCCCGGGCTCAGCCCTTCGGGAACGTACTCGGCGCGATAGAGGAAGAAAGGACTGGCGAGGACGCCGGTTACGGCACTCCTGATGCCTTCCTCGAAGCCGCCGGCCGCGTAGCCGTCGCGGTAGTACTCCAGCAGTTCAGCGAGGTCGCTCTCGGCGAGCGGACGGCGGTAGGCGCGCGAGGCGAGCGTCGTGATGATCTCCTCGGCGCACAGCTCAGGATCGTCGCCGCGGTTCGGATGGCAGACGAAGATCCGGTCCCGGCTCGGGGTCGCGCTGATGCCCGTCGGATCGAAGGGTCCCTTGATCTCGAACGAGTTCACGCGATAAAGGCGTTCCTGGCCGCCGCCGGGCAGGAACTGCCGGAAGCGGTCGTCGGACTCGGCGAAAGTCCTGTGCCGGAACGCGACGCCGACCTTGTGGGGTCCCGCCGTCGCGAGGAAGCGGATGTTCTTGAGGCGGACGTTGACGCGGTCGAGCGCGCCGTCCTGCACCTGGTCGTAGAGCTTCATGTCCTCTTCGCCGCCGACCGTGGTCTCGTGGACGAGTTCGCCGTCGAGCGTCACGACGAGCGTATTCTCGAACTCCATGCCGTTGCCCCAGATATGGGTGGCCATGTCTGCAACGTCGACGACGTACTCACCGTCGGACGGGAGGTGAACCTCGGCGAGGATGCCGCCGCGCGTGCCGAGCGGCAGTCCCGGGACGTGCGTGAGCTGGCGGCCGGGTTGCGCCCGGAACGCCCAGCCTCCGGGTCGCGAATCGGGCCTTCCGACCGCCTGCTGTGCGACGCCGCGCGCTGCGATCACGTATTGCTCGATGAACGAGGGCGACACCTGCAGCGCCGGTCCGATGTTGTCGAAGTACTCAATGATCTCGTCGTCGGGCAGCAATGCCTCGGAGTCGATTTCAAGCGTGAGCAGATCGCGGATCGCGTTGGCGTATTCCTTGCGGTTGAGCCGGTGCAGCACGACCTGTTCGGGGATGTGCTCGACGCCCTGGGCGGCATCGAGCGACCGCTCGAGCGCTGCCACGAACCGCCATACTTCCTCGCCCTCGGGCTGGAGCTCGCCGGGCGGGGGCATCACGCGGCCGCGGAGCTTGCGCACGGCGTTCTCGAAGAGTTCCGCGTGCTCCGCCACGCTCTCGGGCGAACGTCCCTCGAAGGTGATGCCGGCGGTGAACTCGGAGTTGTTGTGACACTCGACGCAATAGCGATCGAGCATGGCCCAGTGCTCGCGTGCATCGGCCGCCGGATCGCCGCCGAACTGACCGCAGCCGGCCATGAGGGACAGGGCAAGGGCCGGCGCGGCGGATCTTGCGGCGAGCCGCAACACCGTGTTGCGGTCAAACTCGGTCAAGCCAGTCACCTCACGCTTCTATGATACGGACCTGTTGCTCGTCGGTCGCATATATCCACAATTGTCGAGCCCCGCGCCTTGCCGGTCAGGCATCTCGTGGTGCCGCTGCGGCGTGGAACATGCCCCCGCAGGCAGCCAAGAGCCTGCATCGCAGGAATTCGCGGCTTCAGATTCGCTCTCGTTCGCCGCTTCGGCCAGGCGTTTCGTCCCATATTCCCGACATTTTCCTTCCTCGCGCCTTGCCGGCCGGGCGCCCTGCCGGTCTCGGTGCGACGCGAGGTGTTTGCCGCGGGCTGCTAGGCGTCCGGAGACAAGTAGGCCCACAGGCTCTCGAACGCTCGTCTGACGAACTCTTCCGACGGCCCCATGTCAGCGTCGTATTCTTCGGTCGGGCGCGCGTCGACGGCTTCATCCGGACCCCTGCCGCTGTTCAGCAATCCCGCGAGCCTTGCGTAGATCGTATTGTACATCTCCAATTGCGCTTCGAGGTCGGAGCGGGTCAGTACCCTGCCGTGTGCCGGCACGACGCGCGTTTCGGCGTCGCTGAGGGCGAGCAGCAACTCCATCGTTCCGACCACGCCTCCGATCCACCCGCCCGTCCACCAGTCCACAAGCGGCCAGCCGGCGCCCGATGCCGCACCGCCGACTGCAAGCACGTTCTCGTCGGGAAACTGGACATAAAGATCGCCGTCGGTATGGGCGGCATGTCGCAGATAGCCGAAACGCACGCCGGGATCGAGTTCGCCTTCGTCGTGGAAGGTCTGGTTCGGTTGCGCGGCCTCCGGGAGCGGTTCAAATCGCTGGCCGTTCCAGGGCCAGATGATGTCGGTCGTGAGCCACAGACGCGTGTTTTCCTGGGCGATGATCGTGGCACCGGCGGCGGCCAGTCGCTCGTTCGAGCCGGTCTGCTCCGGGTGCCAGTGCGTGTTGAAAAGCGTCGTGACGGGCGCGCTCTGCGGCAGCGCAGCGACCGCGTCGAGCAGCGCCCCGGAGTCGGCGGCCGAGGCCCCGTCGACGAGCAAAGTGCCGTCGGAACGGGTCTGCGCGACGATGTTGGTTCCGCCGACTGTGAGCACGTGCAGCTTGTCGCCCAGTTGCTGCGTCGCGACGCCGGATCCGGCTTGCGCGCGTGCTTTGCGCAGGCGCAAAGTCGGCAGCCCGAGTGCCGCTCCGACGGCGCCGCCGGCTGCGGCGCTCAGCATGCGTCTTCGAATCCGCGATTGCACCAGTTTGGTTCCAGGCTCGCCCAACCTATTGGTCAGGCTTCATTTTCGAGTGTTCAGCCCACGTCGCGGCCAGGCGATCGGCCATCGCAATCACATCACGGCGCACGGTGTCGCTGAGGCGGCCCAACGAACGGAATATCCGAGTCTGCCTGCAGCGTCCGCAAGAGACATCGTGACCCGCGACAGTCATGTGGAGCGGCTCGCGCCGCTCCCGGTCGTTGTACAGACCACAGGCCGTGGCGCGCAAGGGGGCGACCAACTCAGGCGCAAAATGGATTGTCATTGGTTGCTCAACAAGATGTCTCGGTCGAGCCGCCGCAACTTGCCAATGCCGGGGCGCGCCTATATAAGAATCAAAATTATGATCCCTTGGGTGAACAAGAACAATCGGCGGTTGCGCACACTCTCGCGAACGATGCTACGGCCGGGGTGACTCCAGAACGTGCTGATGCGACTGTCGTACATCGCATGGGTCGCGTGCATGGGGGCAGCCGCACACGCACAACCCGCGGATATCGAACTCGACCTCCTCCACGTGCAGGGCAACGTCCACATGCTCCACGGGGGGGACGCCGGCAACATCGCCGTGCAGATCGGCAGCGATGGCGTCATGCTCGTCAACGCCATGGGCGGCGGACTCGCCGAGCGAATCGTCGAGACGATCAGCCAGGTCACGAGTGCCCCGGTGCGCTACATCATCAACACCAGCGCAGACCTGCACCATACTGGCGGGAACGCGGAACTCTCCGCGCTCGGCGAATTCGGTGCGACGCCGGCGCTTGCGCCCGGTGAACTGGCAGGCGCGACACTCGTGGCCCACGAAAACGTCATGCTGCGCCTGTTCGAACTCGAATCGAGCGGCTTTCCGCCCGAGGGCGTGCCGCGCACGGTCTACTTCCTGCCGTTCAAGGACATCTTCTTCAACGACGAACCGGTGTTCATCATCCACGAGCCGAACGCGCATTCCGACGGCGACAGCATCGTGTTGTTCCGAAAGTCCGACACGATCGCGGTCGGCGACCTGTTCGTCCCGGGCCGCTATCCGATCATCGATGTCGAGCGCGGCGGGAGCGTGCAGGGGCTGCTGCGGGCGCTCAACCACGTGCTCGATCTCGCAGTGCCGGAGCACCTGCAGGACGGCGGCACGCGGATCATTCCGGGAAGCGGACGGCTCTGCAACGAGGCCGATGTCGTCGAGTACCGCAACATGGTCGCCGTCGTGCGCGATCGCGTGCGCGATCTCATGGCCAAGGGCATGGACCTGCAGGACATCCAGGCAGCGCGGCCGACACGCGACTACGACACCGAATTCGACGGAGACGGCGAAGCGTTCGTCGAGTCGATCTACATGAGCCTCGCCGAGGCACAGTGAGTCATGAACGGCAAGGTGCTCCGGAACCAGATTCGCAATCCTCACCGGCCGAGGAACAGCGACGGCGGCGCGATGACATTCGCGACGCTGACAAGGGTCGGGATCGCCGGAATCGCCGCCGTACTTTTTCTGGTCGTGCCCGCGTTGGCCCAGCGCCCCGGAGGCGGCCCGCCTGCCGAGCCTGTGACGGCCCGCGAGGCGGCACCCGTCGACCTCACGGGCACCTGGGTTTCGGTCGTCAGCGAGGACTGGCGCTGGCGCATGGTGACTCCCGCCCGCGGCGACTTCGCGAGCATTCCGCTAAACGCCGAGGGGCGTCGTGTCGGACTTGCCTGGGACCCGGATTCGGACGAGGCGGCCGGACTCCAATGCAAGGCGTTCGGCGCGCCGGCCGTCATGCGCATTCCGGGCCGCGTCCGGATAAGCTGGCAGGATGACGAGACGCTGAGGATCGAGACGGACCAGGGGATGCAGACGCGGCTGCTCCGGTTCGGCGTTCCGGCCGAGGCGAACGAGCCGCCGAGCCGGCAAGGCTATTCGGTGGCCAACTGGGAACGCCCGGCGCAGGGCATTGGTCAGCCGGACGCCTTCACCCTTTTCTCCGGCAGGATCGGTCAGCAACCGCGCTCGCTCGAAGTCACGACGACGAACCTGTTGCCGGGTTATCTGCGACGCAACGGTCCGCCCTACAGCGAGGACGCCGTACTCGAGGAGTATTTCGACCATCACCTGCAAGCGAACGGCGTCGAGTGGTTCACGGTCACGACGGTGGTCACGGATCCGACCTACCTGAGCGGTGCGTTCATCACCAGCAGCGAATTCAGAAAGGAAGGGAACGATGACCGTTTCGATCCGGTGGCCTGCTCGGCGAGGTAAGAGATCATGAAACGCTTTGCCCTGCTGACGACGCTCGCGGTAGCAAGCCCCATGGCTGTCGCCCAGGTGGACTTCTCCGGGGAGTGGGCGCCCACCTATCACGAGGATGCCCCCGAGCGCATTCCGGGCCCGGAGCTCGGCGACTACATGGGCTTGCCGATGAACGACGCGGCGCGCCTGCAGTCCGATTCCTGGGACGCCGACCGCATCTCGATGGTGATGCAGTATCAATGCCGGCCGCATTCGTCCGACTACGGCATGCGCGGACTCGGCAACATGCGCGTGACCAACGAGTTCGACCCGCTGCATCGGGAACTGATCGCGTTTCGAACCTACATGCCGGCCTGGGGCAGCGAACGCGTCATCTGGCTCGACGGACGCCCGCATCCGCCGGCTCACGCCGAGCACACCTTCCAGGGCTTCTCGACGGGCGCCTGGAACGGCAACCGGCTGACGATCACGACCACGCATCTGAAGACCAACTACCATCGCCGCAACGGCGTGCCGAGCAGCGACCGGCGCACCGTGACCGAGCACTGGATGCGCCATGGAGGCATCCTTACCGTCGTGACGGTGGTCGACGACCCGGTGTTCTTCACCGAGCCGCTCGTCAGGAGTCAGAACTGGTACCTCGATCCGGGCCAGCAGGTGCGACAGTTCTACTGCGAATACGTGACCGAGCTTCCGCCGGTCACGCCCGACAGCATCCCGCACCATCTGCCCGGCGAGAATCCGAACCTGAGCCTGATGGCGGAGTGGTACGGCCTGCCTGCCGAGGTGCTTCGCGGCGGAGCCGAGCGCATGTACCCGGAATACCGTGACCGCATGCCGGAGGCCGAGTTCCCGCAGCCGGAAGTATGCGAGGTCTATTGCGGCTGCCATGACTTTCTCAGTTGCCTTTGAGCCGCTGCGTCCTGCCAGTCGCCGGTTACGAACCAGCGGACCTTGCGGTGCTGATGACTGTCTGCCGCTTGTCCGCGATGGGTCGAACGACCTGAAATTCGTACTCGCCCGGTCCCGCATTGGCGCGATTTCTCCTGCGCCCCCCTCACCCGAGGTCCACATCTACCGAGAACCGGGTGTGGCAACTTCCCCGGCTGAGCGTGGGCCGACATGGACCGAGACCCTGATACGGCCATCCAACGCGCCAAGTATCTTCATCAGCCTGTCCAGCCTGAAACGCCCGAGATCGGCGTTGCGAATTCGCGAGAAATCCGCAGCGGCAAAGCCTGTCATGCTCGCGGCCTTGCGAACCGTCAGTTCGCGTTCATCAAGCGCGGCGATGATCCGGGCGGCGAGGACCGCCTTGGCTTGTTTCAGGTCCGCCTGTGGGTCACCAAGATCGCGAAACACGTTTCCGCTTCCCTCAACCCATTCCTTGCCGTTCCCCTTCATCGCAGCACTTCCTATCTTAACCGCCCGAGCCGGGCACGGACGAGATCGATCTCTCGTTTCGGCGTTCGGATGCCCGTCCTGGATTTTTTCTGAAACGCGTGAATCACCCACAGTGTTCCCGAAACCTCCGTGACGTAGACGAGACGGTAAGCGTCGGTCCGGTACCGTACGGCGACCTGCATCACGCCTGGTCCAATACGTTTCAGCGGCTTGGCGATGTCGGCCTTGCCGCCTTCCGCGGCGATGGTCAACGCGGTGTTGAGACGATCCCTGACGGTTTCGGGAAACCTTTCGACGGCTTTGCGCGCCGCCCTGAACCATCCAATTGGCCGCGTCTCGCCGTGCCCGCGAAATGTTGTCATCAATGACAACACCCGTCAATCAATACTCGTAAACGAATAGAGCGCCGATGCCGGGACGACAGTGTTGACTCGAATGCCAACGTCGGATGGACCCATATTCGTCTCCATTCCTCGAGTGTTACAACCCGCCCAATCGCCATCGGCGCAAGGCCACCTGGAACGAACAGGAAGCGCCCGAGGGGCGTTGGCGATCTACAGCTACGAGGAACTGATGGCTCGGCACAAGACCAGTCTCGATGTGTTCTGGCTCTGGTACAGGAGCTTGGTCGATCTGGATAACTTGCCGGAATCGGACGAGCTCGCCGAACAGATCATCGAGAACCTGCAAGCTGGTCTTGACAGCTTTCGCGAGGTACTCGCGACGCTGCGGTAGCCGTTGCTCGAAGTGCGGCGTTGCCGTACCATTCCTGAATATATACCGTGATCGAAACTCCTGTGTACTCAAGCAAGGTCGGTGGAGTTTTGGCGGAGGATGAAAGGGACGTATTTGCGGCTTTCATCGCAAGCAACCCGTTCGCCGGTTCTGTGGTTCGCGGGTCCGGCGGAGTTAGAAAAATCAGATGGGCCCGGAAGGGTGGTGGCAAGAGTGGCGGCGCCAGAGTCATTTACTACAACCGCTTGGCGAATGGGGAGATATGGCTTCTTACCGTCTACGCCAAAGGTGACAGGTCGACGGTTCCTGCGCACGAACTGAAAACGATCAAAG
>JAQAJI010000093.1 GCA_028278665.1 Candidatus Rariloculus versatilis | reverse complement strand
TTCGCCATCGTCGTAAGGTCCTCTCATCAGCGCAAATTCCACCTTACAACCCTGTCCGAATTTTGGGGACCACTTCTGATATCGATTGTGTCCGGCCAGTTGTACGGGATATCCGAGCCGTAGACGACCTGGCTGACACCGGTCTCCGCGACCAGGTGCCGCAAGCCTTCCTCTGAAAACACCATCGTGTCGGCAAAGATCTGATCCCGGAGATACTCGCTCGGTGACTTTCGGTTCGCACAATTCGCATTCGGGCGTATCTCACAGGCGACTTCCGTGCGACCCAGATAGGACGGCAGGTAACCGCCCCCGTGCGCCGCGCCGACCTAGAGCCCGGGAAAGCGGTCGAGTACGCCGTCGAACATCATGTGGGTCAGAAACACGGTCGTCTCGAGCGGATTGCCGACGATATTGCCGAGATTGCCGCGGCCGGCCAGCCCGCCCTCGCGCACGACATTCATGGCGTTATTCGGGTGCATGAAGATCGGTACGTCGAGTTCCTCGACTTTCGCCCAAAAGACGTCGTACTCGGCCGTTGTCGGCGGCTCGTTCGCGACGTGTCCGCCGATGGACGCGCCGCGATGGTCGAGCTCGTTGACCGCGTACTGGAGCTGCTCGGCGGCCAGGTCTGGAAACTGCAGCGCCACCGAGCTCAACGCAACGAAGCGGTCCGGGTGCATCGCGCACCACTTCGCGAGGCCTTCGTCGTGCATCCGGACGATCCGTGCCGCGAGATCGCGGTCCTGTGCATACCACCAATAGTTGTTGACGCTCAGCGCCTGGATATCGATGCCCCTCGCATCCATGACCTCGAGCCTGTCGGGCCCGAGCGTCAATCCCGGAAAATCGGGGTTGAACGGCCTCTGCATGCCTTCAGGCAGGATGTCCGCCACCTCGCCAAACACGCAATGCGCGTGGATGTCGACAATGGTCACCGGTTCGCCACCGACGGTGACGTCCCTGCGCGAAGATTGCGCCAGACCCGGCAGAGTGCCGCCCGCGAGCCAGGCGCCGACGGTCGCGTGTCCGGCCGTTCGAAGGAAGTCTCTTCGATTCGACATGATCTCCCCCTGTAGCTGCTGTGGCGGCGCAGCCGGAGCGCCCGGGCCGGCGCTGCATCAACGTTTTGACTATACCCCGGGAACAGTCACTACGGGAATTGCGCCGTAAAGCGCCTGCTCGAACCGCCGGTAGACTTCAATGCAGGCCGGGTCTGCAAACGGGCTGACCTGCATGAGAAGGACCGCCCCGATCCCCGCCCGCGGATCGACCCAGAAGTAGGTATTCCATATTCCGGCCCAGCCAAAGCTACCGGCCGCGGCCCGGATGTTCGTGCAAGGCCCGCGACGCCCTCGTACACGCAGCCGACCGGGTCCGTGACGGCCGCGACGACCCCGGGAACCTGACCGGCTTCGACGGCGCCGTTCAGGACAGCGTCGAGCGCGCCGCGATCGAACTTCGGGTGATCTCGGCGACTAGTCCGTGCGCTCCGCATGGATCTCGTAGACGAAGTCCATGTCCTCGCCGACCTGTACCGCGCCCATCATCACGCTGAACGGCGTCATGCCGAGCGCTTCGTGACCCAGGGTGAACGAACCGCTCGCGACGAGACCGTCACCGTCGACGACGATCTCGGTCGGAAGGGTGAACTCGATCGTGCGGCCGAGAATATCGATGGCGAGGTCGATCGACGCGTCCTCGCCGGGCCCCGTCCAGTTGCTCCCGCTGACGCGAACCGACGGAAACTGCGCGCCGTCGAGGACCGCTTCGGTCAGCATGTTTTCACGCGTACCCTCGATGTCCTCGGCCGACGGAACGGAACTGAACTCCTCGCCGTAAAGGTTCCTGAGTTCGGGATCGTCGATGATCAGCTCGGCCACCGGAAACTCGAATTCGAACGACGACTGCGACGGATCGGCGGCGAGGTTGACGGTGCCGTCGAGCGCCGCGACGGAGATCACATGGCTGTGACCGAACCGCGCCATCGGACCGGCCCGATAGATGCGCCAGTGGATGTCGCTGCGCGCGGCATCGATCTCGTACACTCCGGGGGCGCCGTCCTCCTGAGCGGCCGCCGTGCCGGCCGCCATGATCAAGGCAAGCAACCCGCAGATCCAAAGGTATCTCATGCGCACTTCCTTCCGCTCCCGAATCATCCGCCACGGCTTGAAGCGGCGAAGCTTATCACGCGTCGACGTCCGCCCGGATACCGCGGCAACGGCCTGCCGGCGCCCGATCGGCGAGTGTTGCGACCGCGGTAGCAACGACCTGCCGGGGCCGCGCGAAACGCAACTAATCTTGACAAATCCGGCGCCAGCAGGGCTTTCTGCAAGGATCGATCGGTGGTAACGTTGGGGCAGACGTGAGCGAGATGAGAAACCGTAACGTGAAGTCGAGCGTGCTTAAGCTTGCGGCTGCGGCCGGTTGCGGCTTGCTGGTGGGTTGCTCCTCGTCCGTCGTCGTCCTTTCGGACTTCCCCACCCCGCTGATCGAACCGTTGCCGGTTCGCATGGGCGTCATATACGACGCGGAACTGTACGACTTCGTTCACGCCGAGCAAATCCCGCAGCAATCCATCTGGACGATCCAGTTAGGTGATGCCAATATCGCAATGCTCGAACCGTTGTTCGATGCAATGTTCCTCGAGACCCGGGAAGTCGAAGACCTCCCGGTGGGTCCTGTCGATATCGCGAGCCTCGATGGCGTGATTCATCCCGTGCTGCAGCGATTCGAATTCGATGTCCCGATCGGACAGCGCGACGAGTTCGTCGAGGTATGGATGCAGTACGGGCTGTCGCTCTATGAACCGGACGGCCAGTTCGTTGTCGAATGGACCGTGAGCGGTTACGGCAAGTCGGAGCTCACCAGGAACCGCGAACAGTCCGTCGAACGCGCGGCGATCGTGGCAATGCGGGAAGTGGGAGCGGCGATTTCCACGCAGTTTGCCGAACAGGCCGACGTCGCGTATTGGCTGGAGGAAAGGCAGAATGAATCCGCGTTGGCAGTCGACTCAAGAATCGCCAATTAGGTCACTCCGACCGGCGCGTCTCCTGCTTGCGCTGGCGGCGGGCTCCGTGCTCATGAGCGGCTGCGGCGTCACCTCGCTCATGGAACCCTACAAGCAAACCGATGCCGTGATCGGTTCCGGCGAGCAGGTCGTCGTCCTCGCCCGCAAGCACCACGCGAGCCACGAGGCGGAAGGCGATTTCGTCGAATGCATCAGCGACGCGCTCGCGCGCGGCGACAACGGAATCGAAGTGCACCCGTCCACGCAGTTCGAAGACATGATGTACCCCTGGTTCGAGCCTTCGACAGCGCCGCTCGACACGGGCGAACTCGGCGAACTGCTCGACAGGCCGGGCGTTTTCGAGCAGGTGGAATCGACCGGTGTGCGCTTCCTGATCTGGCTCGACGGCTCCACCGACCGCGTATCGAGCGGCGGCGGCATCACCTGCGCTGCGGGCGTCGGCGGAGCCGGTTGCATGGGGCTCGCCTGGTGGGAAGACGACGCCACGTACGACGCCACCGTCTGGGACATCCACGAACTGTCGAACACGGGCACCATTCACGCGGATTTCTCGGGCCGATCGGTCATGCCGGCGATCATCATTCCGCTGCCGTTCATCGCCCGACCTCAGGCGAAGGCCTGCCGCGGACTGACCGAGCAGCTCGAGCAGTTCCTGACCTCACCAGCCGGTGACGGCGAGGGAATCAATCTCGGCTGAGATCGGGCGACCGGGCTGCGGAGGACCATTGACGTGGCCAACGGCATACCAACCCTCCACGACGCAACCACGGAACGGGTCGACGTCAGCGCGACGCAGGAACGCAACGACGCCTCACCGGGTGCCACGCAGAAATCACCTGCCGGCCGCGGCACCGTCGGCGCAGATCCATCCGCAAGCAATCTTGCCGCGATTGCGCGCCGCTGCAACGATCTCGAGCAGCGTCTGGCCGCGAGCGCAACAGCGATCGACACACTGGCCCGCCAGCTTGGCATGACCCAGCAGGCCGTGATCGAAGCCAACGACGCCCGGCAATCACTGATGCAGGAACTCAGTGAATTCGACGAGCGTCTCGCGGCCCTGGAGCACGTGTCAGGCGGCGGCGGAAAACCACGGCGCCTGCGCAAGGAGATTCGGCAACGCGACCTCGAGATAGAATCGCTGTCCGGCTACATCGAAAGCCGTCGCAGCCACTGGGAGGAAATGGAAGCGCTCATCGCCTCCAAGAGCAGCCGCATCGACGAGCTCGAGCAGGAGCTCAGGCAACGGGTCGAGCGCGAAGAACGCGCGGAGCGATTTGCCCGGCAGGAGTCGCAGCGCGCCAGCGAACTCAGAACCCAACTTGAAAAGTTGAGTTCCGGAAAGCACGAACGTCCCGCCGGGATGAAGCCCGAGACCGCGCCGGCGGCAGCGCAGCAAAAGGACGAGTCCTGAAAGGAGCGACAATGCACGGACGCCTCAGGAATGAAGCGATTCTCGCAGGCCTGCTGCTCTCATTCGGGCTGTTCGTCCTGCCGGTCGCGATCTACTTCGTCGGCCAGCAAGTCATCGGCGAATACGAGGGCAGCGGCGCGGTCGGCCTGGTTCTTGAGCTCTGGTCAGCGCTGGTCAGAGCCGACGCCGTCGCGTGGGCTCTCGTGCTGAGTCCCTACTTCGTCGTGCAATTGCTGCGGCTGACCTGGAAGATGTGGCGGTGGGCTTGATTCGCCAGCGCAAGGAACCGAAACTAGGCAGCCGCATTCTGGCACCGTGCCGTCAGCGTGTGTTTCGAGGAGGTAACGTGAAGGAGAAACTCTGCCGTCTGTCGATCGGCGCTGTACTCTGGGCGGTATGCCTGAGTGCCACGGCCGACCTCGAACCGCTGACTCCGTTACAGATGGCTGAAAGGCACCCGACGATCAGCCAGAACGTCTCCAAGCTCATCGAAGAACTGCACTACGCGCGGCCTCGGCTCGACAATTCCCTCTCCTCGGCGATCCTCGATCTTTATCTGGACACGCTCGACGGCAATCGCATGTACTTCCTGGCCCGCGATATCGCCGCGTTCGGCCGCTACCGATACGAACTTGACGAGCGCGCGCGCAACGGCCAGCTCGATCCGGTGTTCGAAATATTCAACGTGTTCCGGGAGCGCACGAAGGAACGCATAACCCACGCGCTCGAGCTCGTCACCGTAGAACCCGATTTCGCGCTCAACGAGTCATATCGATTCGACCGCACGGATCTCGCATGGCCCGTCGCCGAGGCGGACATTCGCGAAATCTGGCGACGCAAGGTCAAGAGCGATGGCCTGAGTCTCGTGCTGGCCGGAGAGAGTTGGGAGGAGGCGAGGGAAACCCTGACCCAGCGTTACGAGCGCCTTTACAGGCGCGTGCAGCAATTGACCGCCGACGACGTGTTCGAGACGTTCATGAACGCCGTTGCGCACACGATGGATCCGCATTCGAGCTACCTCTCGCCGCGGCAGAGCGAGGAATACCGGATTCAGATGAGCCTGTCCTACGACGGCATCGGCGCTCGACTGCAACTGCGGGACGATTACGTCACGATCATGGAGATCATCCCCGGCGGCCCGGCAGCGGCCGACGGGCGCCTCAAGCCCGAAGACCGCATCACCGCGGTAGCCGAGGGTGAAGACGGCGAATTCGTCGACGTGATCGGCTGGCGCCTCGACGACGTCGTGCAGATTATCCGCGGACCCGGAGGAACGCTGGTCCGGCTGCAGATTCTTGCCGGCGGTGCGGCGCCCGGTACGCCACAAAACGTCATCGCACTGACTCGCGACAAGATCACACTTGAGGAACAGGCAGCGAAAAAGAGCGTCATGGATGTGCCGTTCGAGGGGCAAACCTACAAGGTCGGCGTGATCGAAGTGCCAAGCTTCTATCAGGACTTCGCCGCCCGCAGCCGCGGCGACGAGGAGTACGTCAGCACGTCGCGCGATGTCGCCCGGCTGATCAGCGAACTCGAGGCGGAAGGCATCGACGGCATCGTGATGGACCTGCGCAACAACGGCGGCGGCCATCTGTCCGAAGCCACCGAACTCAGCGGTCTGTTCATTGATCGCGGGCCGGTCGTGCAGCTTCGCGAGACCCGCGGCAACACCCAGGTACTCGACGACCCGAGCCCCAGTGCCATCTACGATGGTCCCCTGGCCGTGCTGGTCGATCGCTACAGCGCGAGCGCGTCGGAGATCTTCGCGGCTGCCATCCAGGACTACGAACGCGGCGTCATCATCGGCCAGCAAACCTTCGGCAAGGGGACCGTGCAGAACCTGTTCAATCTCGACCAGGTCATGCGGGGCACGAACAACGGCCAGCTTACGCTGACGGTCGGCAAGTACTACCGCGTCACCGGCGAGAGCACCCAGAACCGCGGCGTCATACCTGACATCCAGTTACCGTCGCTGGTCGATACGGAAACGGTCGGAGAGAGCACGCGTGAAACCGCCCTCCCCTGGGATCGCATCGAACCGACGCGCTTCAGGGCGGAGTCGTCGCTCGACAGTTCGATCGCGCTGCTGCAGAACCGGCAGATCGACCAGTTCGCCGACGATCCGGACTTCCGCTACCTGCGCCGCAATGTCGCGGCGTTCGAGGAGGCTCGCGCGCAGACGTCGGTATCGCTAAATCTCGTCCAGCGCGAAGCGGAGCGCGAAACGACCGAGCAGGAACGGCTCGACCGGGAAAACCAGCGGCGCATTGAACTTGGGCTTGAACCCGCTGAGACTATCGACGAGCTTGAGGATGCGGGCTCGACTGCGGAAATCCTGCTGTCGCAGGCAACCCGCATGGTTGCCGAGATTGCATCGCTGGTCGACAGGCCGGAGATCGCCCGCACGCAGTAGTTGACCTGCCGAGCGGCGCCTCCCACGAGACCTGCTCTCTTCGCCAGCGCAACGACCATGGAATCGCTCCGGGCGACAGTCCGGGTGGGCGCCGAGCGGCGCAGGCCAGGAGCCTGCACCGTAGGAAATCGCGGCTGCAAATCCGCTCTCATCCGCCCCTTCGCCCGATATTCTCCTCAATCGATCAACCGAAGGGACGGCGATAGCGAATTTTCGCTTTCGCGACTTCCTACGGCGCAGGCTCCTGGCGAAAGCGATGGCCAATCTCGAGCAGGTAGTCCAACCACTTGTTCAGCATGATGTTGCTGTGCCAGCGCCGGTCCAGTTCGACCGAGTGACCGTTGGCGAGCGCCCTCAGGACCGCGTGACGGTGCGAGGTACACACGCCCCTGGCCTCCGCAAGCCGCGCATCGTGATATAGCCGCACCGTGAGGTCTGGGTCGGCAATACACTCGGCCTCGCCTTCCTCGAACCAATAGGTTAGCTGCAATGTCGTGGTGTAGGGTTCACGGCGCGTGCATTTGAGATAGAGATCGCAGTCGTCGGCAACCGACGACACCCACGGCGTATCCATGAAGCTCAGATCGCCGACGAGCTGGCGGAACTTCATGTAGTTACTTTCGTAGATCGTCATCAGCCCGGTGAAGCTGCCGGGCCGATACACGCACTGCGGCACGATCAGGCTGTCTGCGAAAACGGTGTCAACGGTGTGCTCCATGGCCCGAGAATGCCACAGCCGGCAGCCGCGAACCAAGACCTGAAAGGTCCGCCGGGACCAGGGAAGTTCCGATGGGTCCGGGGCCTCAGGGCCGTACGCGGCGCTGGACACCCGTGTCGTTGAGAATAGTGCTCGCGATTTCCTCGACCGAGGAGTGCGTGGTATCGACGTAGGGAATCCTGAAGCGCTCGAACAGCGCCTCCGCGGCGCGAAGATCAAAATTGATCTGCTGAACGGTAGCGTAGCGGCCGTGCGAGCGCCGCTCCAGCCGGATCTGTCGCAGGCGATCCGGTGCAATGGGGAGCCCGTAAAGCTTGGCCCGGTAGGGCGCGAGCCCGCGAGGCATATCGTTCGTTTCGAGATCCTCTTCGGCGAGCGGGTAATTCGCCGCGAATATTCCGTACTGCAGCGCCAGATACAGGCAGGTTGGCGTCTTCCCCGAGCGGGAAACGCCGACGAGCACCACATCTGCCCTGTCGTAATCGCGCAGGGCGTGCCCGTCGTCCGCCGCCAGCGCGTAGTTGGTGGCCTCGATGCGCTGGTCGTATTTCGTCTCGTCGACCATGCCGTGAGCGCGGCCGGGCGTATGCGAAGAGACGCTCTGCAGCTCCGCCTCAAGGGGGCCCAGAAACGCCTCGAACACATCAAGAACCAGACCGTTGCACTTGAGCAGCACCGACCGCACCTCGTCCTGCACGAAGCTCGCGATCACGATCGGCCGAAGGCCCTCTTCGTCAGCAATCCGATCGATCGTTTCAGCCAGCCGCTCAGCCTTGTCAATGGTGTCAACGAATGGCACAGTCATCTGACTGAATTGGACGCCATCGAACTGGGTCAGAAGACTGTGTCCAAGCGTCTCGGCAGTGACGCCAGTCTGATCGGACACGAACAATACGGTGCGTTGGGTCATGACCCGGGCTATTGTTCACTTCTGCCAGGCCATGACAAGAGAGCTTTGCATGGAAGACTACGTCGTCTGGTTCGCCGATAGCGACATCACGGATGTCCCGCGCATCGGCGGCAAGAACGCGTCGCTGGGCGAAATGATCGGCAAGCTGTCCGGGCTCGGAATTCAGGTACCCGGCGGTTTCTCCGTCACCGCAGAAGTGTTCGAGAAATTTCTTCGCCAGGATGGGCTCGGCGGGACGATTCAGGGGATCCTTGCCGGTCTTGACGTCAGCAACGTGGACGACCTCGCGCACAGGGGTGCGGAAATCCGCAATACCATCCTTGGCACACCGCTGCCGCGGGGACTCCGACAAGCTGTCTCGACAGCGTGGCATGAACTGTGCGAACACGAACAGATCGCGGTCGCTGTACGATCCTCGGCGACAGCAGAGGATCTCGCGGATGCGTCGTTCGCAGGTCAGCAAAAGTCGCTGCTCAACGTCGTCGGGGTCAGCGAGATCATGTCGGCGATACACGAGGTCTACGCTTCACTGTACAACGACCGCGCGATCGCCTATCGGGTCCACAAGGGCTTCAACAACAGCCACTACGCGATGTCGGTTGGAATTCAGCGCATGGTCCGCGCCGACATCGGCAGTGCCGGCGTCGTATTCACTCTCGATACGGAGTCAGGGTTCCGCGATGTAGTGTTAATCACCTCATGCTACGGCCTTGGCGAGTCGGTGGTTCAAGGCGTCGTCAACCCGGATGAGTTCTACGTCTACAAGCGCGCCCTGCGCGACGGCCGATACGCCATAGTTCGCCGCACAATGGGCTCAAAGGCGCGCAAGCTCGTGTACGGCCACGGCAACGACCAGCGCGTGCGCTTCGTCGATGTCGAGCATGCCGATCAGCAACGTTTCTCGCTCAGCGACGAGGACATCCTCGAACTCTCCCGGCAGGCAGTCATCATAGAAGACCACTATGGCCGCCCCATGGACATCGAGTGGGCCAGGGACGGCGTCGACGGCCAGATCTACATTCTCCAGGCCAGACCCGAGACGGTGCAGAGCCGGCAGTCCGCAGGCAACGTCCGCTTTTCGCTAAAGCAGCGCGGCCGCGTGCTCGCGCGAGGGCGTGCCATCGGACAGCGCGTGGGCAGCGGCCGGGCACGGATCGTCGAAAACGCACGCGAGATGAACCTCGTGCAGCCAGGCGACGTGCTCGTCACCGACATGACCGACCCCGACTGGGAACCGGTCATGCAACGAGCGGCTGCGATCGTCACCGATCGCGGCGGCAGAACCTGCCACGCTGCGATCATTGCTCGGGAGCTCGGAGTTCCGGCCGTCGTCGGCTGCGGCGACGCGACCGCATCGATCATCGACGACAGCGCGGTCACCGTGTCGTGCGCGGAAGGTGAAGAAGGCATCGTCTACGCCGGCAAGCTCGACTTCGAGCAGAAAAACGTCGAGTTCGGCGAACTTCCCGATCTGCCCGTAGACGTCATGATGAACGTGGGCAACCCGGACCGCGCGTTTATGTTCGCAGCGATCCCCAACAAGGGCGTTGGCCTTGCAAGGCTCGAGTACATCATCAATCGAACCATCGGGGTCCATCCGCTGGCGATACTCGAATACGAGGACCAGGACGTCGACGTGCGCCACGCCATCGCCGAGCAGATCGCCGGCTACCCGAATCCGATCGTCTTCTTCATCGAGAAACTCGCCGAAGGTATCGCGACCATCGCCGCGGCATTCGCGCCCAATCCAGTCATCGTGAGGCTGTCGGACTTCAAGTCCAACGAATACGCGAACCTGATCGGCGGACAACGCTACGAGCCCCGCGAAGCCAACCCGATGCTCGGTTTTCGCGGCGCGGCGCGCTATGTGGATGAGGAGTTTCGCCGCTGTTTCCGGCTCGAATGCCGGGCCGTCAAGCGCGTTCGCGAAGAGATGGGGCTGGACAACGTGCACATCATGGTGCCGTTCGTCAGAACCGTCGCGGAAGCGGAAAAGGTGATCGAACTGCTCGACCAGAACGGCCTCAAGCGCGGCGAACACGGACTCAACATCTACATGATGTGCGAGATTCCGAGTAACGCGCTGCTCGCGGATCAGTTCCTGGAATACTTCGACGGCATGTCGATCGGCTCCAACGACATGACGCAGCTCACGCTCGGCCTCGATCGGGATTCAGCCAGGATTGCGCCGCTGTTCGACGAGCGCGATCCGGCCGTCAAGCAGATGCTGCAGATGGTCATCGCGGCATGCCGAAACCACGGCAAGTACGCGGGCATCTGCGGGCAGGGCCCTTCGGATCACCCGGACCTGGCTCTCTGGCTCCTCGACCAGGGCATCGACAGCATTTCGCTGAATCCCGATTCCGTGGTCGCCACGTGGAACTACCTGGGCGAGCACCTGAAGAACTGAGCGCGTGCCAGGGGCTCCGCGCAGTGGAGCCCGTGGTCAGGCGGCCGCGTACCGGTAGACGCCGGGAGAAACTGAAGTGTGCTGCTGCGCTCAGCGCCCAAGCTGAGGGTTTAGCAGCCGTTCACGATAGAATCGGAGTTCCCGAATCGAATCGTGGATGTCGGCAAGAGCGAGGTGCGTCGACTGCTTCTCGAACTGGTCCGCGAGGTCGGGAACCCAAAGGCGCGCCAGGATCTTCAGCGTCGACACATCGAGATTCCTGTAGTGAAAATACTTCGCGAGCAGCGGCATGTTGCGCACCAGAAACCGGCGATCCTGGCAGATTCCGTTGCCGCACATCGGCGAGGCGCCAGCCTCGGCATACCTGCGCAGGAATCGGAGCGTGGCCTCCTCGGCCTCGGCTTCGTCGACTGCGCTCTCGCGCACACGCTCGGTGAGTCCGGACTCGCCGTGTTGCCGCGTGTTCCACTCGTCCATCGCGTCGAGCACATCGTCGGACTGATGGATCGCGAACACAGGACCCTCGGCAAGGACGGCCAGGTGCTTGTCGGTGACGACCGTTGCGATCTCGATGATGAGGTCCCGATCGGGATCGAGACCCGTCATCTCCAGATCAATCCAGATGAGGTTTTCCGGATGCCGCAAGCCGACCCGTTGCATCGTGAGATTGTAACAGCCGCGTTCACCGGGCGCGGTTGAAATCGATGCCTGAACGCGGTCTGGTCGTCGCCCGTCACAGGCGCCACGTTTCCGTCGAGGACGCCGCGCGCTCGTGGCATCGCTGCGGTTTGCGCAGCCGCCGGCTCAGGCCTCTCGTCGGCGACGAAGTCGATTGGGAAAGACAGGCGGATGGCACGGGACTCGTCACCGGCGTGGCCGCGCGCCGAACGGTGCTGTCAAGGATCGACAGCCGCGGCCGCCGCGAGCCCGTAGCTGCCAATCTGACGCAGCTACTGGTCGTCGCTGCGCCCGCACCGATTCCCGACTGGACCTTGCTCGACCGTTATCTGGTGGCTGCCGAACTCACACCTGTCAAGGCCGTGATCGTGTTCAACAAACGCGATCTCATGAGCGCGGAGCCCGACGAGTTGCAGGATCTGCGCGCGATCGGTTACCCGGTATGTCTAACTAGCGCGCTGCACGGCGACGGCCTCGAAGATGTTGCCGAGATTATGCAGGACGAGCGCGGCGCGGTCGTCGGGCAGTCCGGCACCGGCAAATCGTCGCTGATCAACGCCTTGCTGGGCGAGCGGCTGCAAGCCGTCGGCGCACTTACCGGCAAAGGCGCGCATGGCCGCCATACGACGAGTTCAGCGACCCTCTACAGGCTCGCCAACGGGGGCGAGTTCATCGACTCGCCGGGCGTTCGGAACTTCGCGCCTTACATCGAGTCCATCGCGGAACTGCAACTCGGTTTTCGCGAATTGAGTCCGCACCTCGGGCGGTGCCGCTTCGACAACTGCCGCCATCTGGCGGAGCCGGACTGCGCGGTCAAGGCTGCGCTCGCCGAAGGCACGATCGCCTTGCGCCGCTACGAGAGTTACACGAAGCTTTGCGACCTCGTCGAGTCGCTGCAGGCCAGGCAGCCCGGCAAGAGCGGTTGAGCCTTCTGGAAGTGTTTGTGCAGCCTTTACAGCAGAGGTCGTGCGCAGCGCGACAGAAGCAACCGACCGTTCGCCAGGAACCGCGGCGGCCTGAACCGCGCCGTTCGTGCACATCTCGGCCCGCTCAAGCCGTGCGAACAGCTTGGTCGGCGATTCAGCCGAGCGATCCTCTCATCTGCCGCCCGCCGAGCACATGCAGATGCGCGTGAAACACGACCTGGCCGCCCTCGCTATTGACGTTCATCGCGACGCGGTAGCCCGGCAAGCCGCGTTCGGCAGCGAGCGCCCTGGCAACGAGCATGAGCCGACCGGCAAGCTCGGCCTGCGCGTCATCGAACTCGTCGAGAGTCGCCAGGTGCTCTTTTGGAACGACGAGACCATGAAACGGCGCTTGCGGGTTGACATCGGCGAACGCAAACAACTGCTCGTCCTCGTAAAGCGGTGTGCTCGGGATCTCCCCGGCCACGATCTTGCAGAACAGGCAGTCGGGGTCGGTCCTGACGCTCATAGTCCAAAGTCCTCGCGCTCCGTTACGTCCATTTCGCGTCTCCCGCTGAAGGCGCGCGACAACGTGCCGCCGTCGATGAACTCCAGTTCGCCACCCACCGGCACACCGTAGGCGATCCGGCTTGCACTGACGCCATGCTTGCGTGCCAGCGCCGCGATGAGTTCCGCGGTTGCATCGCCCTCGACCGTTACGCTGGTCGCGATTACGACCTCCTCCACCGCAGCGTCGGCAAGACGCTCTTCGAGCATCCCGAGCCCGAGTTCGTTCGGACCAATGCCGTCGATGGGCGAAAGATGCCCCATGAGAACGAAGTATCGTCCGCGCCAGGCTGCCGACTGCTCGATCGCCACGAGATCGGCGGGCGTCTCCAAGACACAGATCTGCGTGTCGTCGCGTCGTTTGCTTGAACAGAAGCGGCAGACCGCCGCCTCGGTCAACATTCGGCAACGCTCGCAGTTGCCGATACGTTCGGTGGCATCGGCAAGCGTCCGAGCCAGACTTACCCCGCCGTCGCGGTCGCGCTGCAACAGATGCAGAGCCATCCGCTGCGCGCCCTTCGCACCCACGCCCGGCAGGCACTGCAGCGCCGTGACGAGTTCGCGGAGCAGCGGTGAATAGGCGTCGCTCACGGTCAGAACGGCAACTTCATCCCGTCCGGGAGCGGAAGACCCCCTGTGAAGGCCGACATATGCTCCTGCACGGTTCGCTCGATCTTGCGGTTCGCGTCGTTACAGGCGGCGGCAATCAGATCCTCGAGCATCTCGCGGTCGTCGTCCATGAGGCTGTCCTCGATCGCCACGCTCCGAATTTCATGCTTGCAGGTCACCGTTACCTTGACCATGCCGCCGCCGGCCTCGCCCTGAACCTCGATCGATGCAAGCTCGTCCTGCGCCTTCTGCATGCTCTGCTGCATCTGTTGCGCCTGCTTCAACAATTGCGCCAAGTCTTTCATACGGTACCTCGTCCTAGTCGTCGATCGGTTTGATGCTGTCCGGTTCGATGACGGCGCCGAACTCCTTCTGGATGGCCTGCACGGTCGCATCGGACTCGATGGCCTCGCGAGCTTCGCGCATGCGTTCGTCCTCACCGGCAAGACGCATGTCGGCCGGTGTCGGGCCCTGCGGCTTACCGAGCGTGATCGTGACCTCAAGTTTGCGACCCAGGTGCTCGCCAAGGGCGCTGGCAAGCCTGAGGCGAAGTTGCGGCGTATTGAATTGATCCTTGCTCGCGGCAAGCACGAGATCGAGCTTCCTGTCCGTTGCGGCTCGCAGTTCGCAGTGTTCGGCCAACTGGCGTGCAAGCCCGCGGACATCGGCATCGAGCAGCAGCTTGTTCCAGTCGCGGACTGCGGATTGAAGGTCGCCGCCTGGGGGTTCGGATGCCGATGATCCGTCTCGCCCGGCGCCGTTGCCTGCCGAGCGCACTTCGGCAGTGGGAATCTCCGCGGCCCCGTGGCCGCCCTCCCCCGTCTGCGGCGCCTGCTCCGCCGTGCGTGCCCTGGATGCTGCGCGTCGCTGGGTGCCGGTACGCTTCAGCGCGGCGGAAGCTCCAGCCGTGGTGTGACCGCCGGCCGCAGTCCTTGCCGGCGCGGAACCGGTCGCCGCGCTGCGACCGCCGGCCGTCTGGTTTTCCGGCGAGTTCGCCGTCGTACCGGCAGAGTCGGTGTCCTGCGCCGGCCGGAATGCCAGCATCCGGAGCATCGTCATCTCGAAACCCACGCGCTCGTCGCGGCAGACCGCCAGATCGCGACGTCCCTGCACCGCGATCTGATAGTAGAGCTGGGCATCCTCGGGCGAGACGCGTTCGGCCAGCGTCACGAGAGCCTCCGGGTCATCGTCAGTCGTACGGTTCTTTACAAGTTGCAGCACTGCGATCCTTTGCAATGCGAACATGAGTTGGTCGAGAACTGCGCCATAGCTCGGAGCCAGCTCGTCGAGCCGGTCCACTTCGGTCATGAGCGCCTCTCCGTCCTCATCCGCCAGCGCTTCGAGCATGGTGAGCACATGACCGCGATCGATCGTGCCGAGCATCGCATTGATCTCGGCCAGCTTGATTTCGCCGCCGCCAAAAGCGATTCCCTGGTCCAGCAGGCTCAGCGCATCGCGCATGCTGCCGTCGGCTGCCGCGCCGATTGCCTTGAGTCCGCCGTCCTCGGCACTGACGCTCTCTTCGGCACAGATCGTTCGCAACTGCTCGTGAATCTGGGGGCGCGTGAGTTTCTTGAGGTTGAACTGCAGGCAGCGCGACAGCACCGTCACGGGCAGCTTCTGCGGATCGGTGGTTGCAAACAAGAACTTCACGTGCGGCGGCGGCTCTTCGAGCGTCTTGAGCAACGCATTGAACGAGTGCCCCGACAGCATGTGGACTTCATCGATCAGGTAGACCTTGAAGCGCCCCCGTGTCGGCATGTACTGGGCATTGTCGAGCAGCTCGCGTGTTTCCTCGACCTTCGTTCGAGACGCCGCGTCGACCTCGATAAGGTCGACAAAGCGGCCCTCGTCGATCGAAACGCAGGCATCGCAGCTGCCGCAGGGCTCCGCGGCAATGCCCTCTGCGCAGTTGAGCGCCTTGGCGAGAATTCGCGCCACCGTCGTCTTGCCGACACCTCGCGTGCCCGCAAACAGATACGCGTGGTGCAGCCGCTTCGCCGCAAGCGAATTGACCAGGGCCTGCACGACATGCGACTGCCCGACCATCGCTTCGAAGCGCCGGGGCCGCCACTTCAGTGCCAGGACCGTATAGCTCACGGGGTGTTCGGTTCGATCTCGTCCAACAATAAGGTCCGCGCCAGCCCAACCCCGGCACCCGACCCGGCCGTTACCGCTGCTCCCTTCCGGGCCTGACGGGGTTCGCGGCTGGTCGTCGCGGGGGAACCGACGCGGACCCGGCGTACTTTACCAACCGCCGGCCTTCGGCGCACGAGCGACTCTGTGTCGGCCGAGACAGACCAATTGCATGGCCGATCCGGTTTACGCTACGCTCGCTGCGGCCCGTGAAGGCACGCGTCAGCCAGGCGCGCGTAGCACAGGCTTGCACCAGCGCGGAGAGGTGGCCGAGTGGTCGAAGGCGCTTGATTGGAGTTCAAGTAGGCGGTTTTACCGTCTCGTGGGTTCGAATCCCACCCTCTCCGCCACTATCACTTTATAAGTCATTGATTATACAAATTATTGGAACTCACTCTACTGAGTTACCACGCACCTTCCAACACACGTTGAGACAGCAACCGAAACAGCACGGTAGCGTCAGTCCCGCACGCTTACGATAACGCGATGGCCGAGAGCTTCTTTGCGACACGGAGCGTGAATTAATCGACCGTCGTCGCAGTTTGATCAAGTGGCGGCATTGTCCGTGGCGGTGAACACATGGCGAACCAGATCCATTGAATCGTGCAGCAGCCTGAGTACCTCGATCATTCGCGACATGCCTTTGTCGCCGACCCGGTACAGGACCAGGTGTCGGCCTTTGCGTCGACCACGCGATACATGCAAGGTGAAAAGGCCCTCCCCGATTTCGTCGCGTCGCCTCGAACCCATTACATGGGGCCCCTCGGTCAGAGCCTGAATTGCCTGCGTCAGGATCTCACCGTATATCTGCGCTTGTGCAACTCCGAACCGCTCATGCGTCCACTGGAGAATGTTCCGAATGTCGTTTTCCGCTGTGGCCGTAAGGCGAACGCGCCAAGGACGGTCACCGGTCACTGCCCGACATCGTGAGTGGACGCCGAGTCAGCAAGCGCCTCTGTGACAATCGCTGAAAGGTGGTCTCGCAGCGAATCCGCTGTGTCGAACGTGCGGAACCGTCCCGCTGCAATGTCTGCGACGCCGGTTTCCGCCGCCTCGCGCATGACCTTGAGTCGGATCGCGTTCTCCGTTTCCTGGCGCTCGATCAGCCGCAAGCCTTCTCGCATTACCTCGCTGGCATTCTGGTAGTGACCGGACGCCACCAACCTGCCAATCAGGTTCGACTGATGCTCTGTCAGCACAACGTTTCGTGTCGGCATGGTTCAGACTCCCGTTCCCCGCTATTGTTGGAATATTTTCCCATCAATTGCGGGCTGGTCAACCTACAGTTAAGGGACGCGTCCGACCGCGACACCAATGCAATGCAGATCAGGAAACCAGATATGAAACGTTGGCTGCAATAGTCGAAAACCATCCAGTGAGACTGCAAGACGAAGCGAAACGCAAGCGCAAACTCGTGGAGCAATTCCGGAATCTGCCGCCCGTCCGAGCTTCAGGCCGCTTGTCCTGTCCGGAGCGAGCACGCCGCAATGAACCGGGATATCACTCGTCCAGTGGAGTCAATTCGTGGGCCACGTTACTTGGCCCTGATCCAGGCACACGGCTGTTCACTAATGTCTCGCGAGCATACCCTGGCAGTTAGCGAGTGCTACTGCACCATGCACTCGAAGCTTGCCGCCGAGTCCACGCTGCCGGAGTC
>JAQAJI010000092.1 GCA_028278665.1 Candidatus Rariloculus versatilis | reverse complement strand
TGATAGGCTGGGTGTGGAAGTGCAGTAATGCATGAAGCTAACCAGTACTAATTGCCCGTGAGGCTTGACCATATAACACCCAAGAAGCCTGTCCAGGACTTCGGGTGTTGCGTTTGACAGGACATACGGTGTGAGATCGGCGAACCCCACGGGGTCGCCGGACGGATCGTTCCGATTTTCGGCGTCGCTCCGCCAGGAGCACGCCAAACCGGTTTGCCTGGCGGCCATAGCGGACGGGAACCACCCGATCCCATCCCGAACTCGGAAGTGAAAACGTCCAGCGCCGATGGTAGTGTGGCGTATGCCACGCGAGAGTAGGTCATCGCCAGGCTTTTGATATGAAACCCCGGCCACATGCCGGGGTTTTTTTTTTGTTCAGTAGCCGGCAAGTTCGAGGTAGCCGCTACCTCCGATCGCTTGTCCCCCTGCCGTGCCGCTCACTCGCACGGCGCCTTCCCAGTACCGCACCGACAGATCGACTTCCTGATTGGGAATGTAAGGCACGATCGACAGATCGAGCTGCGCGTGCGGTACCGCGAGCCGCCACTGCACCGGATAGCGCACCTCGCTGAGCGGGCTCGTCCAGTAATCGAGCACCTCGAGCACGACATCGGATCGTACAAGCCTCCGTACTTCACCGCCGGCGGCGACAAGCGTTCCTCCGCTTTCCGGGCTCGCCTGCCCGTCGTCGCCGCGCAGCCGGTAGTACATGAGATCGCGGCCGTCGGACAACTGCAGCGCAAACCAGTCCCAACCCGCAATCCCTTCGCTCAACGCACTCGTCGCCCACTCGCGGTCCATCCAGGCGAGGCCTTCGACTTCGTCCGCCTCCGCATCGTCCTCGCCGACCCGCACCGAGCCGCTGACAGCGAGCCGCGGCAGCGAATAGTAATACGACGCGTTGCCGGGTTCCGGCCCCTTCGCGTCTAGGCCACGGTCGCCCTGGGCGACTGCAGGCTTGAGGCTCTCGAGCTGGAGATCAATCTCCGCCTCCTCGCCCCGAGCCCGCAGCCTGAACGACTCGGCACCCGCTTCGGCACTGCCTTCGATCTTCCAGTCCTCGACCCAGACCCGAAACGGCGCGTGGCTTGCGCCGGCGAGTCCCAGTGCGCCGCGCGTGAGTCGTTCCGCCGCATGGAACCGGCCGCTCACCGTGTCGGTCAGGGCAAAATGTGCCATCCAGAACTGGTTCGTGGCCCAGGCCGAACGGCTTTCCGGCGCCGTCGGGGCGAGCGCGACTCGAAAGAACGTGACCTCGAAACCGTAGTGTCGCCGGCTGCTGCCAAACACATTACCGGTGAAATACCACCACTCGGTGCGAAACTCCGGGTGGCTGCCATGATCCTCGGGGAATTCGAAAACGCGCGGCTCCAGTGCTCGTGCGTACCCGCTGCCGTCGTCATCGCCATCGGAGAGGTAGCGCACGGCCATTGCGGCCGGCGAGGCAGGGTCGTCCGTCGGCTCCTGCACGCATCCGGCGCAGCCAATCGCGATCAACGGCGCGACGAGCGGCAGGCGGCTATTCATCGCGCAAGGCTCCGTCGAGCCCCGTGCGGCTGCCGCGCAGCGCCGGATAGATTCCGGCGAAAAACGCCGCGGCCAGGGCCAGCACGACACCGAGCAACACGGGCGCAGGCGTGACGGCGAGGTCCATCGTCCAGCCAAAGGAGCGTCTGTTGATGACGTGCACCAGCAAGCCGGCCAGAGCAATACCGAGCGGGATGGCACACATGCCCGCCGCAACGCCGAGGAGCCCCGTTCGCGTCAGTATCTGTGTTGCGAGCTCGCGCGGGGAGAACCCGAGTGCGCGCAGGATCGCGACTTCGCGCGCACGCTCAAGTTCAATGGCGAGCACGGCGCTCAAGATCCCGAGAAATGCGATTGAGCCCGCGAGCCAGCGTAATACTTCGGTGATCCGAAAGGTGCGGTCGAACACGGCGAGCGTGATTTCCTCAATGGCTTCGGTCGTTCGAAACTGCACGCCGGCGCGGTCCGCGAGCGTCGCCCGAATTGCTTGCGCCGCCTCCGGCGCATCGTAACCGGACGCCAGGTGAACTCCAACTCCGGTAACGCCGTGGTCGCGCCAGTAGCGGCTGTAGGTCTCAAGCGGCAGCAGGAACGCATTGTTGCCGGTCGAGTAGTCCCTGAAGACGCCGGTGATCGTGAACGCCTGTTCGCCTGAGTCCGTCGGCAGCCTTACGGCATCGCCGACGCCCAGACCGAAGCGGTACGAGATCGGCTCCGTGACGAGGATCGCATCGACAATCTCGAGCGCCGCCGTCGCGGCCCCCTCCTCGCCTGCGATCATATCGACGCCCCAACCCTCGGGCCCCGGTTCGGCCGCACGCACGCCAAGCTCGCCGAAGGCGGTCCGGACGCGAAAATACCGAGTCGGCGCGACGCTGCCGACCTCCGGCAAGGCGCTCAGCTCCGCAAGCAGATCCGACCCGAACGGCCGCCCGGCACGCGGCTGGTCGAGCGTGAGATAAATGTCGGCGGTCAGTGTCGTGTCGAGCCAGCTTACGACGCTGGTGCGAAAGCTCGAGATCATTACGCCGACGCCGATCACCGTCGCGACCGCCACGGCAAGTGCTGCCGTCGCGACGCCAGTGCGACTCAGCGATGCGCCGACTCCGCGCACCGCCATGAGACCCGCCAACCCGAAGCCGCGCCGAGCGACCGGTTCAGACGCTTTCATGAGCAGCAGCGTTGCAAACGGCGTCAGCATCGCGCCGGCGCAGAGCACGAAGAACAGACCTGCAAACGCCATGACGAGGCTGCGTGACCCGATCAGCAAGAGTGAAGCCGCGAGCACGAGCACAGGCACGGCAAGCAAGGCCGCGAAGTTCGCGCGCGACCGCGTGCTCCGCTCGAGCGCCGCGCGCCGCAACGCCGCATCCGGCGCGGCGCGCGACGCGTCGATCGCAGGTCCGAACGCTGCGACGAGCGTCGCTCCGAGCCCGAGTAGCGCGCCTCTGGCATAGATCCAGTTCGATGGGTCAGCGGCGCTCACGGCATTGCCGAAGTAGAGATCGCCGATCGTCCGCAGCACCATGTCGACCAGGCCGCGCGCCAGCACTTCGCCAAGCACGAGGCCGATCGCGCTTCCCACGGCACCAAGCGCTATTGCTTCTGAAAGCACGCTGCCGAGCAACTGCCGCCGGTCGACGCCGATCGCACGCAGCACGCCGATGACCGGACGGCGCTGCACGATCGAAAATGCCATGGTCGAATAGATCAGAAACATACCCACGACGAGCGCAAGCAAGCCGAGCGCCGTCAGGTTCGTCCGGAAAGCCCGGGTCATCTCGGTCAGCGCGTCGGACTGCCCGGCCGCGGCGACGAGTATCGTGCCTGACGGCGGATCCTCGCCGAGGCTGCGCGCCTGCTCGGGACTCAGCACCAGATCGATCCTGCTCAGCGAACCCGTACCTGCCACGAGTTGCTGGGCCGTGCTGATGTCCGTGACAAGCGGCGGCTCCGTCTCGGCACTCGCTGCGACGCTGCGCATCGTACCGACGACCTCGACCGGCACGAGCCGACCGTCGAGCCAGATGTCGACGCTTGAGCCCGTTTCGAGCGAGAACTCCTCGGCCAGCGCGTCCGGAACCATGACTGTGCCGGGCTCCGTGATGAGCCGCGTGAAGTCCGCGCCGCGTCCCGGCACGAAACCCGAGTAATCCCTGAAGCCCGCTTCCTTGATCGGGTCGACGCCGAGCAGCGTCCGGCGCGGCCCGCCGTTGCCGCCGATCCGAACCGGCGTCTCGACGATCGGCGCCGCACGCGTCACGCGCCCGTCGCGCAGAAGCTCGCTGAAGTATTGTTCCGGCAAGGAGCCGCCGACAGGCAACAGCCGATGTGTCGTTTGACCGCGAATGACTTCCGTCGAGAGCTCAAATGCCCGTCTCGCGCTGTCGTTGGCGAGATCGACACCGACGTAGACGGCGACTCCGAGACTGATGCCTGCGACGGCCAGGGCCAATTGCCAGGGATGGCGCAGGTAGAACCGGCCCGCCGCGAGCGCCAGCAGTCCGCTCATGGCGCGGCCACCTCGAGCCGGCCGCCGCGGATGCGCAGGGTCCGGTCGGCGAGCGCCGCGACCTCACGGCTGTGCGTTGCGACGATCAGCGTCGTCTGGCGCTGCCGGCAACTCAGGCTCAGGGTCTCGAGCACGCGCTCCGCAGTCTCGATATCGAGATTGCCCGTCGGTTCGTCGGCGATGATGAGTTCAGGCTCGTGGACGAGCGCACGGGCAATCGCAGCGCGCTGCTGCTCGCCGCCCGAAAGCTCCTCGGGAAACCGGTGCGCACAGCCGTCGATTTCAAGTTCCGTGAGTATCTCAGAACTCCTGCGTGCAGTTTCCTCCGCACGCATCCCGTTGAGATCGAGCGGCAGGCAAACGTTTTCCCTGACCGTCAGCGTCGGGATCAGATTGAAAAACTGGAACACGAAGCCGAGCGAGGCGCGCCGAAAGTGCGTGCGCTCGTGCTCGCTCATGCCATTCAGGCTTCGCCCGCGGTGAATGACGGTACCGTCATCCGGCGTGTCGAGGCCGCCGACGAGCTTGAGCAGCGTCGACTTGCCCGAACCGCTTCGGCCCATGACGGCGAGAAACTCCGCATCCGCGATCGCAAGGTCGATGCCGTCGAGCACGACCTGCTCGCCATAGGCCTTGGTCACGTCCGCAAGTTCAATCTGTATGCCGTTTGGCTGGTGCATCGTCCGGTGCATGCTACCAACGTCGGCGACGAGGCTCACTTCGCCGCCGGGCGCGGCTCTGCAATGGCCGAGTGTGCGAGAATTGCCGCGGCCGCAAGACAGGGAGGACGTGACGCTGATTCGATATCGAATGCGCCTGGCGGATCTCGAGCGCCATCACTTCGAGGTCGCCTGCACCGTAGACGATCCGGAGTCGCCGCAGGAGTTCTGGATGCCGTCATGGATACCCGGCAGCTACGTGCTCCGCGAGTTTGCCCGCCACGTCGTCTGTATCGAAGCAACGAGCGGCGGCCGCGCCGTCGCCATGGAGAAGGTGGCAAGCAGTCGCTGGCGCTGCAGCGAGCCGGCCGCTGAGCTGACCGTTACCGCGACGATCTACGGGCTCGAGCAATCGGTCCGCGACAACTATATCGATCGCCGCCGCGCCTTCTTCAACGGGCCTGCCACATTTCTGCTCCCGGAAGGCCGGGACGACGAACCGGTCGAACTCCTGCTCGAACGGCCCGACGATCCGGGCTGCGCGAACTGGCGCGTGGCGACTGCAATGACGCCGGTCGATGTGGACGAGCGCGGTTTCGGCGTCTACCGGGCCGGCAACTACGATGAACTCGTCGACCATCCTGTCGAAATCAGCGACTTCGCGAGCGTGTCGTTCAAAGCCTGCGGCGTGCCGCATCGCCTGGTCGTCGCCGGACGCTTCCATTCCGACCTCGATCGCGTCGCGGCCGACCTGGCCCGGATTTGCGAGGCACATATTGAGTTTTTCGGCCAACCCGCTCCTTTCGACGAGTACCTCTTTCTCGGGCTCGCCGTCGGCGACGGCTACGGCGGTCTCGAGCACCGGGCATCGTCGAGTCTGATGCACAGCCGCGACGACCTGCCGAAGCCCGGCGAAACCGGCGTATCGAAGAACTATGGCCGCTTTCTGGGTCTTGCCAGCCACGAATACTTCCATAGCTGGCACATCAAACGAACGAAACCCGCGGCGTTTACGCCCTACCGGCTCGACCGGCGCAACCACACGCGCCAGTTGTGGGTCTTCGAAGGCATCACGAGCTACTACCAGGACTTGCTGGTGCTGCGCAGCGGACTGATCGGTGCGAAGTTCTGGATGCAACGCGTCGGCGAACAACTCTCGCGCGTCTACCAGGCGCCCGGCCGCTTCCGACAGAGCATTTCCGATTCGAGTTTCGACGCCTGGGACGTACTCTACAAGCCCGAAGCGAACACGCCGAACACCAGTATCAGCTACTACAGCAAGGGTGCGCTGACGGCGCTCGCGCTCGATCTCACGCTGCGCCGCTCGACGGATGGCACCGTTTCGCTTGACGATGTGGTTCGGGAACTCTGGCGGCGCTACGGCGCCCGCGACGTCGGCGTGCCCGAAGACGGTTTCGAGGCGCTTGCGATCGAACTTGGCGGCGTCGAGCTCGCCGACTTTCTTGACCGCGCCGTGCGCGGAACCGGGGATCTCGATCTCGGCGCGCTGCTTGCCGACTTTGGAATCTCGCTCAAGTTCCACAGCGCCGTTGACAGCGGCTACAAGAGCCGTGCCGGGGACTCGCCTGCCGAGGCGCCGCTGCGGCTCGGCGTAGCGTATCGTCCGGCGGCCGAAGGTCTTGCGCTCGTTACGGTTTACGACGGCGGACCGGCGCAACGCGGCGGCCTCAATCCCGGCGACCGCGTCATCGCCGTGAATGGTCTCAAGGTCAACGACCAAAGTCTCAAGTCGCGGCTCGCCCGATTCAACGCCGGCGACCAGATCGCCGTAACTGCATTTCGCGGCGACGAACTGCTCGAGTTTTCCGTCGAGCTCGCGCCTGCGCCGGCGAATAGCTGCTCGCTCGGGTTCGACACGCAGAGCAACGCCGCAGCGCTCGCCAGGCGCCGGGCATGGCTCGGCGAATGACGGCTCGATAAACTCGCGGAGATGCTCGAACTCGGACTGAAATTCGCCCTCGCCTACTGCCTGGGATCGATCCTCGGCAGTCTCGCGATCGGCCGTTTCCACAGTGGAACGGATCTTCGCGAGGTCGGGAGCCGCAACCCGGGTGCAACGAATGCGTTGCGCACGCACGGGAAGTTGTATGCACTGGGCGTAATGATCATCGACGTCGGCAAGGGTGTGCTGGCCGTCCTCGTGCTCCCGGCACTTGCGATCCCGGGCGTCGGGCTCGACCCGGACATCGGCCGGGCACTGGTCATCTATTGCGTCGCTTTCGCCGCGATTTTGGGCCACGTCTTTCCGCTCTGGCATGGGTTTCGCGGCGGCAAGGGCGGCGCGACCGCGGCCGGGATCGTCTGCTGCCTGGCACCGCTCCTCGCAGGCCCCGTCATTGGCCTGTGGGTGCTCGTGATCCTGCTGACCGGACTCGTCGGGCTTGCGACGGTGCTCACGACAATCGGCGCGGCCGCACTGATCGGCGTGACGCGATTGCCCGAGGCGCCCGGACTGTTCGTGTTCGCCTGCCTCGTCGCGGTGTTGATCACCTACACGCACAGGGGCAACATCCGCCGCATGCTCAATGGCACCGAAGCGATCGTCGGCAGACCGCTCCTGCGTCGCAAGTAGCCGCGCGTGGATGCCATGGCCCTGTTGCAGCGGCTCGCCGACGGACAAGCGCATTCGGGCGAGGACCTCGACCGGCGCTTCGGCGTTACTCGCGCGGCCATCTGGAAGCGGGTCGGCAAGCTCGAACAGTGGGGCCTCCATGTGCAGGGCGTACCCGGTTCCGGGTATCGCCTGAATGAGCCCATCGATCTGCTCGATCGGGAAGCTCTGGCTGCGTATGCAAGTACCCGCTCGGGCACGCGGCTTGAAGTATTCACCGAACTCGAGTCGACCAACCGCCAACTGCTCGATGGTCCCGCGCCCGATCCCGGCATGCTGGCCGCCTGTGTCGCCGAGTACCAGAGCGCAGGCCGCGGCCGGCGCGGGCGAAGCTGGCAGGCGCCCCTGGGTATGGGACTGTGCCTTTCCGCCGCCTGGAGCTTTCGCGAGACACCCCCCGAACTCGCGGCCCTGAGCCTGGCGGTCGGTCTGGTTGCGCGGCGCGTTCTGCAGCGAGAGGCCGGCATCGAGATCGGTCTGAAGTGGCCGAACGATCTCGTCTGGGACGACCGCAAGCTCGGCGGGATTCTCGTCGAATTCAGGGCCGAGGCCCAGGGCCGCTGTCATGTCGTCGCGGGTCTCGGTATCAACGTTGCGATGCCGCCGGAACTCCTCAGGCGGATCAGCGACTGGCCGACCGGCGCCGTCGACCTCAGGCAGGCGACGAACGGCTGTCAGCCGCGACGCACGGTGCTCGCGACCGGACTCCTGGATGCTCTCGGGGCACTCCTCGCCAATTACGAGCAAAATGGCTTCGCGCCGTATCGGGAGGAGTGGCGCACCGCCGACTACCTCGCCGGCAGGCCCGTTCGCGTTGAGGACGCATCGCAGCCGATCCTCGGCACGGCCCGCGGGATCGACGCCGACGGCGCGCTGCTGGTCGACACGGCAGCCCAGGGCCCGCGGCGCGTCATCTCCGGCGACGTGAGCGTGCGAACCACGTGACGATCGTAATCGACATCGGCAATACCCGGGTCAAGTGGGGTCTCGCGCAGTCGGGACGACTCGGCTTCACCGGCAGTGAGATGCACATCGATTCGATGGACCGTGCAATGCACGCGCTCTCGGCGGCGTTGCCCGAGAGCATGGAGGACGCGCTGGTTTCAAATGTCATGGGCGAGACCGTGGCTTCGCGGCTCGCTGACACGCTGCGTGAGGGACACGGCATCAAGCCGCGATTCGTCACGACGGCGGCGGAGGGATTCGGAGTTCACTGCGGCTACACCGATCCTGCACAACTCGGCGTCGATCGCTGGGTTGCGATGATCGCTGCCCGTCAACTCGCCGCCGGGCCCGTCTGCGTCATTGACGCCGGCACGGCCGTAACGTTTGACGCGGTCGATGCGGGCGGCCGGCACGTCGGCGGGCTCATATTCGCCGGACCGCGGATCATCGCCAATGCGCTCGACCGCGGCACGGAGCAGATCGGCTCGACTGCCGCGGCGGACACCAGGCCTCAAGGGCTCGACCTGCTCGGCACGGCGACTGACGACGCGGTCGGGCACGGCGCCATGCTCGGTCTCGCGGCAGCGCTTTACGCCGCGGTGACAGCAGTCGCGGCAGAGTTCGGCGCGGCGCCGATGGTACTGTTGACGGGCGGTGACGCCGAGCGGGTTCGAGCCTGGCTCGAAACGAATGCAGAGCTCCGGCCGGATCTGGTACTCGAAGGCCTCGCATACATAGCGAGTCAGGGAGCGTAGGAACCCATGCGCAATCTTTTCCTGGCACTCGTACTCGCGAACCTCGCATTTGCGGCATGGCATTTCTGGTTCGCCGAGCCGGATGCTCCGGCCAGCCGCGCCGCGACCGGCACCGCGACGATCACGCTCGTTGACGAACTCGACGAGGCCGACATCGATGAAGCGAGCACGGAGACCTGCATCAGCATCGGTACCTTCGCGGAGCGTTCGCAGGCGGACGCCGCCGCGGCCAGTCTGCGTATGCTGGGCTTCGAGGCGGCAGTCACCGAGCCCGCGGACACGGGCGTGGACGCGGCCAGCGCAGAATCGACGGACTCGGATGTGACCGGCGTGGAGCCGGAGGATCCGGCGGACCCGACAGACACCGCTGACGCGGAAGCGGAAGCGGAAGCGGAAGCGGAAGCGGAAGCGGGCAGCGTAGCGCCAACGGACTCGGCGGATTCGGCGGATTCGGCGGATTCGGCGGACCCGGACGCCCCCTTCTGGATCGATGTCATGATCGACTTGCGGGCGATTGAAGAGGCGGGACAGCCGCAGCCGCTCGGGCTCGGCCTGGTTTCACCCACCAACGACGACGCTTCGGACACGCCGGCATCCGTCACGAACCTCACGCTACGAGCTTGCGACAGCGCGACGGACTGACCGCCGTCGTCGGTTCCCCAGGTAGCGCAGATCAAGACATCCGCGCAGGATCACCGACGCCCTGGCTGCCCACAAAAGACGAGGCGCCCGTATTGCACGGGCGCCTCTTTGGATCGGCAAGTCACGCGAGCCGGGGGAAAGCTCCTGCCGTGAGATGCCGCTTCGAGAACCGATTCGAAACCGGCCGCACACCGCTCCCCTTGCCGGCGCATTGAGGTCAGCACCGCGGGGAGTCCCAACTTTTCGACCGCGTCGAGTACCCGTGTATGCGCGGCCGTCCATGGCTCGCATTGTCGCGCCCGAATCTGGCGAGGCGCTGGCTCAATTACGGCGATATATGGCACCGCCCGCCGCTATAATGGCCGCCCGTGCCGGCATAGCTCAGTTGGTAGAGCAGGGGTTTTGTAAACCTCAGGTCCGCGGTTCGAGTCCGTGTGCCGGCACCACAAAATCAATGATTTATAGAGTGAACCGTACCTGCGGAGCGGTCAGGCCAACTGAGTGACCTGGTCAGAGTCGAGTTCTGAGGTGCTGTTCGGGGGATAGCTAGCAGGCCAGGGCACTCTTGAGGTCATCGTGCTCGAATGCACTTGCCATTCGTTCAATGGCTGGGCGCGGCAATCCGAGTTTGGTTGC
>JAQAJI010000091.1 GCA_028278665.1 Candidatus Rariloculus versatilis | reverse complement strand
GTCTTCTACGATCCCGAGGCGCTCGTGGAGCCCGTGCGGATCGTCCGGCACTACCTCAAGACGAGCGGCTTCGAGGAAGGCGACCCGTACGTCTTCATCGAGTGCATCCAGACGATCTTCCCGATCGACGGCAGGGCGACGCCGGTGTCGCCGGGCCAGATCATCGAATACAAGGTGCCCGACATGTATGGGCGTCCCTGGGCGCAGCTCTGGGACGAGTACTTCGAGCAGCACATGGAGAGGCCCGAAGAAGAGGACATCTTCAGCTTTGAGTAGGCCGACGTTCGAAAGGACAGGTATGAAATGCATCATGAGTCTGGCGTTCAGACAACTTCAGGAGAGAGGCGAACAATGAGAGTCCGCAACAGAATCGGTGGCCTGTTGGCCGCATCGGGCGTCGCGGCCGCGGCGATCGCGGTCATGGCCGTGCCCGTGCAGGCGCATCATTCCTTTGCGATGTATGACGTGCAGGCGACCCGTGTATTCACGGGTGTCGTCACCCGCATCGACCCGGCGCCCAATCACCTGGCGATCTTCTTCGCGCCGATGAATGACGAGCGCACGAACGTGGCACGCGACGAGGCGGGTGAGCCGATCGTCTGGTCCGTGGAGATGGCCGGTTCCGCGCAGATGGCGCGACAGGGCGTATCCGTCAACTCATTCCCGCCCGGCACCGTTTTCAGCGTTGGCCTTCACCCGCTGCGTAACGGCGAGCCCGGCGGTACCCGCGACGGAGGCTTGTACCGCTGCCCGGACCGGACACCGCCCGAGCCCGGCCTGCATTGCGACACGGTCGACGGAAGCGTCCCGATCGGCGAGGATCCGCTCGCGACGCCGACAGACTAAGCGGCGACGCTCGCCGTTGACGCTGCCCGCGTGTCGCGCCGCTGAGCCGCGCGTGGGCTTTGGAGCCGCGATTTCCCGCGGTGCAGGCTCCTGACGTGGAGGACCCATGCCGATCTACGAGTACAAGTGCCGGGGCTGCAGCAACGAGTTCGAAGAACTCGTGAAGATTGGCGAGACGCCCGATTGTCCGTCCTGCGGCGGTTCGGACCTTGAGAAGCTCCTCTCGCTCCCGGCCGTGAGCACCGAGAGTTCCCGCAAGCGCACAGCCGCGATTGCGCGCAAGGCGACCAGCGAAGTTCGCCGCGAACAGAAGCACGCGCAACGCGAGTATGAGCGCAACTACATCAGGGACCATCGCTGACCGCAGCATCGAAGGATGCGGGACGCCGCGCGATAAATCGTGCAACGTCCCTTTGGGCTGCAGCGGCTCGGTACAACGTTACCGCGCCTTTCCGACCGAGAGACTCAGCTTGCCGCCGTGCTCCTGGAGATGGTCTGCCAACCCGCTACGCTCAGACAGGCCAGTGCGCCAATGATCAGTACCATGCCGACTGCCTCCGACCTTGTCGGCAACTCCCCGAGCTGAAGCCAGGCCGCGGCCAGCGCAAACGGCGGCGCACCGAGCGTGGCGAGCCCTGTCGCACCGGCCGAGAGTCGATTGAGCGCAAATAGCCACAGCAGCCACGCGAGCGCCGTGGCGAACACGACGTTGTAGCCGAGCGCAAGCGAGAATGAGAAAGTCCAGCGAACAGGTTCACTATCGACCGCCAGCGCGAGGACCGTCAGGCCGATTCCGCCGAAGAGCATCTGCCAGGCGGAGACGCTGAAGAGCTCGTCGCCCCGGAGTTTCAGGCGCTTGACCACGATGTTGCTTATCGCCCAGCACCACGCCGCTCCGAGCGCGTACAGGCTGTCGGCGATGCCGAATCCGGCGCTGAAAGGGTTCAGCACGCCGACGAGCCCGCCGGCGGCAAGCACGACCGCAAACCACTGCGCGCCGCGCATGCGCTCGCCGAGAAACAGGCCCGCGAGCATCAGGGTCCAGAACGGCATCGTGTAGGCGAGCACCGCGCTCTTGCCGGCCGTGCCGAACTCGACCGCGAGCGCGGCGAACCCGACAAAGCCCGTCGTCTGCAGGGCGCCGAGAGATACGATCGCCTTCGCGCGCATCGGTTTCAGCGGCCGGCGCAGCAACAGGAGCACCGCGAACAGTGCCAGGGCACTTAAAACCGTACGCAGCGCCGAGAACGTCAGAGCCGGCGAGTTCGCGAGCGCAAACTTCATTACGACCCAGTTGTAACCCCAGATCACCGTCAGCGCTCCGAGCGCGGCGGCCGGACCGATGCCGTGTCGGGAACCTGTGGTCATGGATGCGGGGGTGCAGAGCGTAAAGCGCTTATCGCGCCATCACTGTAGCGTATATATCCACTCGACGACGGCGTCCTCGAGTTCGTTGCCCGGACCGCGGTGCGCGTCCGGTGTATTGACGAAGACGGCCATGACGTAGGTCGGCCCGTCCGGCACGTGCACGTAGCCGGCCAGCGCCGAGACCTCATCGAGGCTGCCCGTCTTCAGATGCATCTTCCCTTCGCCGTTGCCGCCTTCAAAACGCGTGCGCGTCGTGCCGTCGAGTCCTCCGAGCGCCAGGGAGGAAATGAACTCGGGAGCGTAGATGCCACGCGCGGCTTCCTGCAGCAGTTGGACGAGCAGCGCGGCCGACATGCGTGCGTTGCGGGAGAGTCCGGCACCGTTGTCGACAACGAGCGAGTCGATCTGGAAACCGCGCTCGCTCAACAGATCTTCGATGGCCTGGACGCCCTTCGCGCGCGTGCCCGGAGGCTCGAAGGACTCCGCGCCCATCGTGTAGAGCAACTGGCGCGTCATGACGTTGTTGCTGTTCTTGTTGACAAGGCGGATCACGTCGCCGAGCGGACGTGCGCGCCAGGTCAGCGCGAGGCTCGCGTCATCGGAAACCGCCTCGTTGCGCAGCCCGCCCTCGATGTCTCCGCCAAGTTCGCTCCAGAGCGCATCGATCATGCCGAAGGCAAACGTATCGTGCCGCAGCACGGCGCGGTAGAGCTCGTAGGAATTGCAGCGTTGCGGAAACTCGCCTTCGAGGACGATCCGGCTTGCGGATTCCGGGTCGGCCACGTTGAAACTGATCCCGGCCTGAAAGCCGCGGCATCGTCCGCCCACGAGATCGATCCGGTTGCGGATGTCGAGATTGGCCAGCGGCGGATCGGTGGAGACCGTGACCCGGCGGTTGTTGGGGTCGGCGAGGAAGCGGAAGCGCGTGGCCTTGAAGTTTGTCAGGAGCGCATTCGGCGTCACGTTGTAGGCGCGATAAGGGGACTCGTCGAAGCGGCCGGTTTCGGCCTCGATGACATTGAAGTGGCTGTCATCGAGAACGATGTCGCCGAGGATGTTCTCCAGACCCAGACCGCGCAGGACCCGCAGCATCTTCCAGACTTCCTCGACGACGAGGAACGGGTCCCCAAAGCCCTTGATCGCAAGGTCGCCGTCGAGTGTCCTGCCGTCAAAGTCGCCGTCGAAGTAGATTTCGGTTGGCCAGGTGTAGGCGGGTCCAAGGATTTCCAGCGCAGACCAGGTGGTCACCATCTTCATTACGGAAGCCGGGTTGCGCGGCACGTCGGGAAGGTGGCTCAGCACGGGCACGGACGAATCCAGTGCCTGCACGACGATGCTGACGTCGTCGGGAGGAATGTCGTGACCGTCGAGAATGAGATTGACGCCGGGGGGCAACTGGGCGGCCGACTCTGCGGCAAGGGCACAAACCAGCAGCAATCCCGCAACCGATCTCATGGGTGGCGATTCTGCACGATTCGGTGCCGTTCAGGTAGCCTCTGGGCGAAACTGAACATCGCGATCTTCGCCAAAGTCTGTCGGCGGACGCGCCTGTGACTGTCGGCACCTGCCGTAAGCAAGGCGCCAACGCCGCCATATAATCCGGGGCAGTCAAGTTCGTTCGGCCCCGAATGTCCCGCATTCTCCTCGCAGCGATTTCTGCGGCCTCAACCGCCGTGTTGCCCGCCTGGGCGCAGGACGACTTGCAGGATCCGGCCGCGGCGACCGAATTGTCGGGCGAGGGGCGCGAAGTTCCCGACGAACCCGCGATCCGGGTCCAGGAAGAGATCGTGGTCACGGGCACTCGGCTGCGACAACGCTCGGTGACCGATTCCCTTGTGCCGATCGACGTGCTCTCGAGCGACGAGCTGTCCAGGCAGGGCTCCACCGAACTGGACATGCTGCTGCGCAACGTCGTGCCGTCGCTCAATATCAGCGCCACGTCCGGTGACGCGGCGGTGGTCGTGCGTCCCGTGAATCTGCGCGGTCTGGCACCGGACCACACGCTCGTGCTCGTCAACGGCAAGCGCCGCCACCGCGGGGCCGTCATCCTGTGGTCGCGCATCGGTGTGTCTCACGGAGCGCAGGGCCCGGACCTTTCGGCCATTCCGGCAATCGCGTTGCGGCAGGTCGAGGTTCTCAGAGACGGAGCTTCGGCGCAGTATGGTTCCGACGCGATTGCCGGGGTCATGAACTTCCTGCTCAGGGACTCCGATTCCGGCGGCGCCCTCGAGGTGAGGGCCGGGGGATACGGCACCGGGGACGGAGAGTCGGCCACTGTTGCGGGCAATGTCGGCCTGCCCTGGGGCGACGGCGGTTTCGTGAATCTGAGCATGGAGTACGGCGGAGCAAGGCCCACGGTCCGGGCGGTGCAGCGAGCCGATGCCGCGTTGCTGCTTGCCGCGGGCAATACGCACGTCGCCGACCCGGCGCACCGCTGGGGCATGGCGGACGTGGCGGACGACCTCAAGCTCTGGGCGAATCTCGGGCGTCCCCTGCGCGGCGACACCGAAGTCTACGGCCACGCGAATTACGCGAGCCGCCTCGTTGGCGGCCGCAACTTCTTTTTCCGCAATCCGAACACGCGCAGCGCCGTGTTCAGTGCTGACAGCGGGGCGACGCTGCTGGTCGGCGATCGGCTCGACGCCAGCGACGGCGTGGTCGACGGGTCCGCCGATTGCCCCGTCGTGACAGTTACGAACGGCCTGCCTGACCCGGCCGCGCTCGATGAGCTGCGCGCCAATCCGAACTGCTTCACGTTTCAGGAACGCTTTCCGGGCGGCTTTCAGCCGGCCTTCGGCGGCGATCGTACGGATGCCTCCGTGGTCGGGGGCGTGCGGGGCGTGACCGCTGCAGGAACGATGTGGGATCTCAGCCTGAGCGTTGGCGCCAACGAAGTCGATTTCTACCTGCACGACAGTGTGAACGCGTCGCTCGGCCTGGATACGCCAACCGACTTCAGGCCTGGCTTTTACCGCCAGCAGGACACCAACGTGCATCTCGATGTTGTTCGAAGCTACGGCAGTCGGCTTCAGGTCGCGGGCGGGCTCGAATGGCGCAACGAGGGGTTCACGATCGGTCTGGGCGACACCGCGTCATGGCAGATCGGGCCTTATGCGCCGCAGGGTTTCAGTGCCGGGTCCAACGGCTTCCCGGGGTTCAGCCCGATCGCGGCGGGCGAGTGGAACCGGGCGAACGCCGCGGTATACGGGGAAGTCGAATACGGACCCGAGGACGGTACATGGGGGATCGGGGCGGCGCTCAGGCTGGAGAACTACGAGGACTTCGGTTCGGCGCCGACCGGCAAACTGGCCGGCAGGATCGAGGCTGCGCCGGGTCTCGCCCTTCGGGGCAGCGTCAGCACCGGTTTCCGTGCTCCGACGCCCGGGCAACAGAACGCGTTCAACGTCTCGACCCAGTGGGCGCCGGAACTGATGGAACTGGTCAACAACGGCACCATCCCGCCCACTTCCCGGGTTGCCGCGCTGCGCGGGGGAACGCAACTGGAACCGGAAGAGTCGCTCAACGTCGCCTTCGGTGCGGTGCTCGAGCGTGATGCCCTGACACTGACGGCAGATCTGTTCCGTATCGATCTGGAGGATCGCCTCGGCGTGACGCAGTTGTTCGCGCTGAAGCCCGTTGAAGTCGATCAACTGCTGATGGAAGGCATCACGAGTGCCGCGAACCTGGCCAACTTCCGTTTCTTTGCAAACGATTTCAAGACCCGCACGCAGGGCCTGGACCTCGTCGCGGCCTGGCGGCCGGCGGCGCTCGGAGGACTTACGCAGATTGCGCTCGCCTACAACCTCACCGAGACCGAAGTGGTCTCATGGAACCCGAAGCTGCTCGACAAGCGGCGTATCCGGGAGATCGAAGAAGCGCTGCCGGACACACGCTGGAACCTGACCGTCAACCACGCCATTGGCCGCTTCGATCTCCTGGCGCGGCTGGGCTATTTCGACAAGTGGTTCGACGTACGTGACAACTGGACGTATGACGGCGCAGCACTCGTCGATCTCGAAGCGGCCATGCAATTGAATGCGTCGACCCGCCTGACCATCGGAGCCCGCAACGCGCTCGACAACGAAGCCGGCCGCAACCCCAACCCGACGGCCATCGGCAACATCTTCAGCACGCGCGCACCGTTCGATACGAACGGCTCCTACTACTACGTTCGGTTCCAATACGGCTGGGGGCCATTCGATACGGGTTAATAGCGGAACGTATGCCGGTACTGGATCGTGAAGTCCGCCACCTTCGAGTGGAAGTTGTTGTCGAGGTCGAAGTCCTGAAGGCCGTGATTGAGCACGATGAAGAGTTCTCGTCCGTCCTCCGGGATCCAGTGCAGGCGGCTGTTGATGCCCGCCGTTTCCGAGGCGTTGTCGTACTGGACCAGGTTCACCCATGACAGCCTCGACGACAGAATCACGTCCATGCCCACTTGCACGAGGCGCACGTCGAAATCGCCCTGCGGCAGCGAGACGTCATTGAAGTCGTAGGCGATCGAAGCCCTGAAGCGCGGCATGGGTATCCACTCGACCGAAGCGTTGATGTTGTCGAGTTCGCCTTCGTAGAAGTCGCCCTTCGCGAGGCTCAGGTTCGTCACGAACCGTCGATGCGGACCCGTGCCGATTCCGACCATGAGCTGATCGAACGAATAGTTGTCCGGCGAGATCACGATGCCGTCGGATATCTCAAACGGCTGCCTGACGCCTTCCTTTTCGTTCTGGTACGTGAACGACAGCGTGTCGGCCGTCTGATTCTCGAGTTCGAGGCGAAGTTGCAACACCTCGCTTTGCAGTCCGCCCTCGAGATACTCGATGCGCTCGATGACGGCGCCGGAATACAACGAGCGCAGGTTCCTCCCCGACGGGCGATGCGTGTAGGCGAGTTCACCGGTGTAATCGACGATGTCGCGGCGATTGATAAAGCCCAGGGCCGGATTGAAATTGGCCTGCACTTCCTTGATACCGATTCCGCCCCGCAGACCGGTCGTATTCGGCATCCAGAGCCGCGCCCCCCAGGCGCTGTCGTCGCCGACGAGTCCGTCGGTCGAGCTATTCAGATACCACAGTTCGGACTCGATAACGCGACCGCTCGGCAGACGCGTGTTCTGGTAGCGAAAGTCGACGCCCGCCACGCTGTTATCGACGTTCGACTGCGGATCGCCGTCGGTAACGATGACACCAACCGCGGACTCCGCAAGTACATTGGCGGACGCGCGCGCAACGAAGAGATCAGAGGAATTGACGTCCTCGAACTGCTCCTGCCGGATCGCAAGCGTACCGATGTTCCAGCGGCCCACGCGACCGCTGAGCTTGCCGCCGCCCGTCAGGTCTACAGGTCGCCCGGTCGAACTCAAGCCGATGCGCCGCGAGAAGAACGGCAATGCGTTCGTGGCCAGCGGTGCGGCGAACGGCGAATCATCGCTGCGTTGGCCGATACGCGCGAACTCGAAGATGTCCGCATCCTGGAGGAAAAAGTCTCGCTGTTCCGGAAAGAACAGGCCGAATCGAGTCAGATTGACCTGTCGGGCATCGACCTCGGTTGCGGAGAAGTCCGTGTTCAGCGTCAGCGATGCGTTCAGCGACGGCGTGATCTTGTAGAACACGTCGAGCGAGGGCTCGACATTCGACGCGTCGGATCGAGGCGAGAAATTTCGGCGCTCGTTGGCGGTCAGGGATGGCACGATATCGAGGCCGAAGCCCTGCTCGATTCCCGTGACTCCCGTGAGTTCGCCCGAAACCGCCGGGGTTTGCATCCGGTTGGTCGAGACCCAGCCCACGGTTTCATTGTTGCGCGCCACCCGGCGATTGAAGTTCAGGCCCCAGACGTCGGTGTCCGGATTGAACGAGATCGTCTTGAACGGAATTCGCGTCTCGGCGATCCAGCCGTCGTCGCCCTGCGTGGCTTCTGCCTGCCAGATGCCGTTCCATTGCCACTGGACCTGGTTGGAGCCCTTGAACAGACCTTCCTGGCGTACGCCGTTCGGGTTGACCATGAAACGGTAGCCGTTGCGCTTGTCATTGAACGGATCGAGGATGAATTCGAACTGATCGTCGAGCCAGGAATTGTTGCCGCGCTGTCGCAGCACCTTGGCCGTCATGAGGTCCGGCTGATCGTCCTTCATGTCGGCAGCCAGATACAGGGCCTCTTCGTCATAGAGGACGAGGATGCGCGTCAACTGGCTCGGTTGTGCGTACTCGACGGGCAGGATCTGGTGAAGGTCCTCCGGCTCGATCGTCGCGGCCTGCGACCAGGCGGCCTCGTCAAGCCGCCCGTCGACCGCAATCGGCTCATCGGTGCGCACGGCCGCGAGCGTCTTCGTTGCCGCGCCCGGCTGGGCGAGTCCGGCAACGGGGCAGGCGAGCGTCGCGAGCCCGGCCAACGCCCCACCGGCCCGCACAAACTGAGCTACGCGAAACGCGAACACCCGGGTATGGGTCATGATTCCTCGGCCCTTACTTCGCGGCCACGATTTTGCCACGGACGCTTTGAAGATACCGGTGAAATGTTGCGGCCGTGGCTGCCCGTGCGTGACTGGAGTGCGTTTCCGATCAGCCCGCGCCCGGGCCCGCTGCGCGAATTCACTGTATGAGACGCGTCAACTCCCGAATCAGTTCCGATTCCATCGGTTCGTTGAATCCCGCGCTGCGCGCCGTCTCGACGGCTCTTCGATAGTCGGCGATCGCGAGCGCCAGCGTGCCGGCCGTAACGACGATGCCGTCCTGCAGATCGTCGATGCGCCGGTCCATGGAATCGATCTCGCCGCGGACCCGGTCCTCCTGCGCGTCGGTTAATTCATCCTCGCGAATCGAATCCTCGCGGTCCTCGATATCGGATCTGAGTTCCTCGATTTCGCCGCGCGCGGAACCGATCAAGGCGGCGCTGTTCCTGAGCCGGGACAGCGAGGTGAACACTTCGCGCCCCAGCTCGTGGTTGCGTTGAAATTCCGGCGCGAGCGCCGCGGGACAGACGGATCGGTCGCGCGCGCCGGAACGTCCCTCGCGGTAAGCGTGCCCGGCGTGCAAAAGACAGCAAGACCACGCTCGCGCGCCTCGATGTACGCGTCGGAGTCGGGAACCACATCGTACTCCGCGCATTGCCGCCGATACCGGTTGAGCTCCGAAAGGGGTTGGCCCTGCCGGCCGTCGGTCTCGCCCAGCACGGCCCAGTCGGTGGCGAGGCAGTCGCTTCTGACAGCGTGGCGCAGCCCTGAACGCTGGCGAAGATGGCCAGCGCGGTGCAAACGTGAACGACCTTGACCGGCGGATATCCTCCGGTGTTGCTCGGGCACGGCGGCAAGCCCGGATCGTGCCCGGCGAGCGCTTCACCAGAGAAAGAACGGGTTGGCATGACTACTCCAGAGTGGAATTGAGCAGATTGCATCCATTCTAACGGGCAAGCGGTCATCATTGGCCCGCACGTCGCGCGCCGTTTCGCCTAGATAGGGTCCGATCGCGTTAGATCGGGCGCGTCGAAGTCCAATAGCCTGCGCATGACTCTGCGCTCATTCCAGCGCGCGAGCGGCGTGGCCAGCGACAGCGTTCTCCATCGCACCAGCGCAGGGTGCTGGAACTGCATGGACTTGCCGTATCGCCAGGACAATCGTGTGATCATCGCCGTCCTGCTGCGCCGTCTTTCTTCGTACCGCCGCAACCCGGCTACAAGTTCACGTTCACGCTGGACGCTATGAGCGAGAACCACAGCATCCTCGAGTGCCATGCAGGCACCCTGGCCGACGGTCGGGGTCGTCGGATGTGCAGCGTCGCCCAGCAAGGTGACGCGTCCGCGTCCCCAATTCCTGCGTCGAGGGCGGTCGAAAACCTCGTCAAATATGACGCTCCCCGGGTCGGTTCTGCTGATCATGTTGCCAAGATCTTCCCGTAGCCGGGGAGCGATGGACCGAAACTGTGCGGAGAAATCGTGATTCGTGATTGCTGCAGTGGGCGCAGGTGACCGCTTGCAGCACAAAAACCAATAGGACTCTTGCGGCCTGACATCGGGAAACAGCCCGAACTGGACGCCGGGAAGCAGGATGGAGATCGCTTCATGGCTCGGGACTTCCGGCGTCGTCGCCATTGCCCGGTAACAGTGGTACCCGGCGAAACGCAGGTTCGCGTCTCCGAACATGGATGCGGCGACGGCCGAGTTGATGCCATCGGCGCCGGCGGCAATGGCTCCGCGAACGTCGGTCCCGGCACCGCAACGCACGGTTACGCCATCCTCGTCCTGAGCGACACCGACCCACTCC
>JAQAJI010000090.1 GCA_028278665.1 Candidatus Rariloculus versatilis | reverse complement strand
GCGACCGGGTCTCCTGTCCGACCAGCGAGGCACAGTGTTCGGCGATACGGACGGTGTTCCTGCAGTTCTCCGGCAGCTCGTAGGGCGCCCCTAGTTCCGGTGGCAGGCAGGGTCGTTCGACGTACAGGTTCTGATTCGGGTCATAGAAGACGTAGAAGCAGGTCTTGTCTTGCGGATCCCGAAAAACCGACTCGAGGCTCGCCCACCACAGTTCGCGGAAGTCCTGGCCCTCGTCGACCATGACAGCGTCGAACTTGTGTTCCGGCCCCAGCAGCTCGCAGGCCTGCATCAGCGCCTCCGGCGCCAGGTCGTTCCAGAATTCGCGGGAGTTGGGGTCACCCATCTCCCAGAGGGGCACGCCCGTTTCCTTGCAAAGTACGTCGGTAAGACCATGGTAGTTTTCGATGACGAGGCTGTCGCCGAAGGACTCGGGGACCGCGTTTCGCAGCCAATCCTTGAGGGGGCGGTTGTAACAGAGGAAAAGCGTGCGTGCGCCGGCCCGGGCGATGTCCTGCGCCTTGGCCAGTGCCAGGATCGTTTTTCCGGAACCCGCCACGCCCTGTATCGCCGCCTGGGTCTGGTTAGCGAGTATGTCGAGGATCCGTTGCTGGTGGTCGGTCATACGCCGGAGGCGCTCCTCCTGGTCCTCGATCTTGCGCCACGCGACCGGGATCAGTTGGTACTTCGGAAAGAGCGCCGTGCGGACGGTCTCCACGCTGCGGTCGGTCAACGCGCGGTGGTCTGGTCGATTGAAGCTGCGAAAGATGCGCCGGACCGAGTCCTCAACCTGCCTCAGCCTGGCGGCGTCCAGGATCAGCTCAGGCTGGATGCTCGGCGGCATCTGTCCGTCGAACCGGCAGTCGGGGAACGCCACAGCGAAGCCGTAGGTGAAGGGCAGGTTGTCGCCGGCGCGCCCGAACCGGTCTCGCACCAGGCCGACGATATCGTGCATGCCGCGCTGTGCCTGGGCGAACGGGTCCTTGTTGAGCAAGCGCTCCTCGCCGCGGACGACCCGGACCCACTGCCTGCCGTCGAACAGCAGCGAACCGCCCTTGACCTCGACGAACAGCAGGCCGTGCTCGGCATCGAGCAGCACGAAGTCGCATTCGCCCTCCATGATGGTGCCGGCCCGGCTGCGGCCGAGCCAGTTGAAGCCGTGGAAGACCTCGACTCGGTTGGGGAGGTGCTCGACCAGGGCGCGGGCGACGGTGCGTTCGCCGCGGTTGTTGATCTCTGCTGGGTCGAGTGCGGGGAAGAGTTTAGCCATGTGGTCGTTTCGGTTAATCCATTGCCACATTCAAGCGGTGTCGCTGCGCGTGGCGACTGGACTGGCGAGTTCTGCAGCAGTTTGATCCATCGTTGGGCATGGCCAAGTCCGTGGACCTGGAAACCGGGACTGCAAGCGACATATCGGGATAGCCCATTGAGGCGACCGGGGGATTCAACCCTTGTTCCCTCCTGCTGTCAAAAGAATGTGTTAGTGCCCTGACCGTCGTCAGCGTGACGCCGTTACAGCTCGCGATGCTCACCGGCACATGCAAATCCTTGACGGCAGAACCGCCGATGCTGCGATACACTCGATATCAAACCGCGCTCGCAGAAGAAGAGTGCAATCCGCGAATACGCGCCGCGATACCGGCACGGTGCGGCGGAGCACCTGGGAACGAGCACTTGGGAACGAACAACCTGGGCGCGGTCACGTGGCCGCACCACGAGAGGTAACGGAGATGACTCGACACACGGACTCCAAGCGTAGGTCGCCCGAGCCCTCCGGCGAGCGGAACTACAAATCGCCGAACTCATCCCGCTTGAGCGCTGACTCGTATGAGGACTCGCCCTCCGAATCAGCCATTCCATCCATGCAACGACGTGCCTTCCTGAAAACCGGCACGCTAGCCGGCGCTGCGGCACTGGCCGGCGCTGCGGACGTGTCACGGGCACAGACGTCGGACACCTCTGCGCCGGAGCGGGCCGCCACGACCCCCATCATGACCGCCCAAGCCGAAGCCACACCCCCCGCCGACGTCCAGGTCATGAGTTCCAACGAACGCGCCGGTTCCGACTACATGGTCGACGTCTTCAAATCCCTCGACTTCGAATACTTTTGCTCCAACCCGGGCTCGAGTTTCCGCGGGCTGCACGAGTCGCTGATCAACTACGGCGGCAACGCGAACCCCGAGTTCATCACCTGCCTGCACGAGGAGTCGTCGGTCGCCATGGCGCACGGTTACTTCAAGGCCGAAGGCAAGCCGCTCGCTATCATGGCGCACGGGACGGTCGGCCTGCAGCACGCCGCGATGGCGATCTACAACGCCTGGTGCGACCGGGTGCCCGTCTACGTAATCCTTGGCAATCACGGAGATGCGGCGCTCCGGCGCGGCGCGGAGTGGTATCACGGCGTGCAGGACGCGGCGAACATGGTGCGCGACTACACGAAGTGGGACGACACGCCGTGGTCGCTCACACACTTCGCCGAATCGGCCGTGCGGGCCTACAAGGTCGCGATGACGCCGCCGATGGCGCCCGTCGTGATCACGCTCGACGGCCACCTGCAGGAAGGGCCGATCGCGAAGAACGCCGCACTGCCGATTCCGAGACTCACGGTGCCCGCGCCGCCGCAGGGCGAATCGGGCGCCGTCGAGGAAACTGCACGACTGCTGGTCGAGGCCGAATACCCTGTGCTCGTCGCAGACCGCCTCGCACGCACGCCGGCCGGCGTCGGCCTGCTCGTCGAACTCGCCGAACTCCTGCAGGCTGCCGTCATCGACCAGGGCAGCCGCCTGAACTTTCCGAACCGCCACCCGCTCAACCAGAGCCTGCGCGCCGGGGCGGTGATCCCCGAAGCCGACGTCATTGTCGGTTTCGAGCTCACGGATTTCTGGGGGACCGTCAACGCGCTGCGCGATCAGTTGCACCGCTCCGTGCGGCGGGTCGCGAAGCCGTCCGCGAAGCTCGTTTCCGTGACGGCCGGCGACCTTTACTTCGGTTCGAACTACCAGGACTTCCGCCGCATGCAGGAAGTGGATATCGCGATTGCCGCGGACGCGGAAGCGACGCTGCCGCCGCTGATCGAGGCCGTGAGGCGACTCGCGAACCGCAGCCGACAGCGCGCGTTCGCCGAGCGCGGGGAGAGGCTGGCCGAGGCAAGCGCCGCCGCGGCCCACGACGCGCGCGTCGCGGCAACCTATGCCTGGGACGCAAGCCCCGTCAGCACGGCGCGGCTTTGCTCGGAGATCTGGGCGCAGATCAGGAACGAGGACTGGTCGCTGGTTTCGAGCTACTACAGTGACGGCGGGGCCTGGCCGCGCAAGCTCTGGGACTTCGACCGTCACCACCAGTGGCTCGGTCACGCGGGCGGCGGCGGCATCGGCTACGGTTCGCCGGCCGCGGTCGGGGCGGCGCTCGCGAACCGCAAGCACGGCAGGTTCTCGGTGTCGATTCAGACCGACGGCGACATGATGTACGCGCCGGGCGTACTCTGGACAGCCGCGCATCACAGCATCCCGCTACTCTGCGTGATGAACAACAACCGCGCCTACCACATGGAGGTCATGCACGTGCAGCGCATCTGCAATGCGCGCAACCGGGATATCGACCGCGCCCGGGTCGGCAGCGTGATCACCGATCCTGATATCGACTACGCGGGCATGGCGCGTTCGCTCGGAGTCCACGCGGAAGGGCCGATCGCAGATCCTGCCGAGCTTGGTCCCGCGCTCGAACGTGCGGTCGCGGCAGTCAAGAGCGGGGAACCGGCGCTCGTCGATGTCGTGACGCAGGTGCGATGACGGTGCGCAACGTCGCCATCGGCCTCATCGCTGCCGCCACGACTACCACGTCCCTGAGCCTGAATGCCCAGGAGCCGACAGACGGAGCGGAGTTGCTCGCGCAGAGCGGCTGTGCGGTGTGTCACGGCGCAGAAGGGCAGGGCACGGCCGCCGGACCGAGTCTCGCCGCTGGCACCTTGTCACTGGACGATTTCGTCGCAGCGGTCAGGCAGGCAACGCGCACGATGCCGGCCTACGCTGCCGAGGTCCTGCCTGACGAGGACGTGGCTCGGATGTTCGCATTTCTGGAGGCGCAAATCGCGGAGCCCGCCGCGGCCGGCCGGGCCGATGTCGGGGCGGAGCTGTATTCCGCCTACGGTTGCTATTCCTGCCATGCCGACGAAGCGCAGGGCGGCCAGCACGGACCGCGGCTCGGGCCCGATCCGATCACGTTCGCGCGGTTCTCCTGGTACACGCGCCATCCGACCCGAACGATGCCGCCGTACTCGGCGGTCGTGCTGTCGGACCAGGACATGGCCGATATATACGCTTTCGTCGAGGCGCAACCGCAGCCGCCGCCTCTGGAGAGCATCCCGCTGCTTGCGCCCTGACGGCGCGCGACCCTCTCAGCCCTCGTACTGAAGCACGTTCAGTCCGGCGTTCCAGTCCGTGACATACATCACGCCGTCCGGCCTGACGTAGGCATCGCAAGTCTTCGCCGCCCGCGTCACGTTCGCGCGCGGGTCGACCATGCGCTCGGGAATCGGCGGGACCCACCACGCGATCTCGCGCGGCGCGAACGCGTCGCGGATGTCGAACACGCGCACTCCCGCGTTGTTGTACGTCGCGAAGATGGTCTCGTCGCTTTGCATGCTGCCCGGCCGGTTCTCGTGCAGGTTGTGCGGACCGAAGGTGCCGAGCGTGCAGAAGTCGCGTTCGGATGGTGTCGGCAGCGTCGAGATCGGCACGGGGTTTTCCTCCGCGCGCACGTCGACGATGAACGTGTGGAAGGTGCCCTTCGCACAGTTCTCGGCATTCGCCTCGTCGGCAACGACGACGAGGTCGCGGTCGGGCAGCGGCAGCGCCGTGTGCGTACCGCCGGGAAACGGCGGCGACCAGTTGATCGCCGAGATCAGGGCCGGATTCGCGGGATCGCTGATGTCGTGGATCGTGAGCCCGCCGTCGCGCCAGGCGGCGTAGCCGCGGTCGCCGGCCGTGAGCATGTGGTGCAGCGCCAGTCGGCGGCCTTCGCCGAGCGTCGGCTCCTCGCCGGCCGCGCGGTTCATGCCGGGCATCCACCACTGCGAGACGATCTCCGGGTTCGTGATGTCGTTGAGGTCGACGATCGCGAGGATGGCGTCGGTGAAGCCGTCGAAGTGTGCGGCGATGTAGGCGTAGCGTCCGCCCGGCCACCAGAGTCGGTTGATGCCGAATCCGGGCATCTCGAGAAACGCGATCTCGCGCATTTCTCCGGGATTTGAGATGTCGTGGATGCTCAGGCCCGAACGAAACGCCTGCGGGTCGGTGATGCTGTCGGCGAGGCTGTTCTCGAAGTAGCTGCGCATGTCGTCGTAGGACTGCATCGCGACGACGTTCGCGCCGTTGGCGAGCAGCAGCAGGTCGTCGGCCACCTGCAGGTGATGCGTGCGCGTCTGACCGCCCGCCGTGAAGAACCCGACCGGATCAAGGCTGCGCGGATCGCTCGCGTCGAGGATGGTCACGCCGTTCGAGAACATGTGGCCCACGTAAATGTGGCCGCGGTTGTACATGACCTGGACGCTGTCGGGCCGGCCGCCGATGTCGCTGTACGACAGGTGCCGGAGGCCCTGGCCGATGCCTTCGGGCGGGATCTCGGCTTGCTGCGCCCGGGCGGGTAGTGCCGGTAGTGCGGTCAGGCCGGAGCCCGCTGCGAGCCCCGCGATGCCGAGCATGCAGTCTCGGCGCGTCAACGCGTTCATGGCGTGGTCATCCGGGCCCTGCACTTCGAAGAGTAACGAGGTACGTAACATGAGAATCTGCCTTCAAGTCAACTCGTACATTGCGCGGTTGGAGTTTCAAACTACAGCACGTCTGCGGCGCGCATGACCGCCTCGCACTTCGAGCGGATTTCCGTCGCCATTTCGAACGGGTCCGCCTCGACGATGTCGGCGCGGAACAACTCGACCGAAAGCGCGCCTTCGTAGCCTTTTTCGGCGAGCTTCCCAATGATTCGTTCAACCGGTGCGATGCCGTCGCCCGGAATGATTCTTGAATCGTTGTTGATGAGCTCGCGTGGTCCGGGTGCCAGATCCTGGAAGTGAGCGTGTTGAAGCTCGCCGGGCTCGAGCAGATCGAGATCCTCGAACTTGTTGAGGCCCGACCAGAAGTGGAAGAAGTCCAGCATGGGTGCGACGTTGGGATGATCGGCCTCGCGAATCGCCGGCAGTGCCGTCGGCAGCGTCGCCAGGTGCGAAGACGTTCGGGTGAACTCGATCATTGCCGTCAGGCCGAACTCGGCGGTGACTTCGCCGACCTCGTAAATCGCATCGGGTGTCGTGGCGTAATCGTCCTGCGTGACCGCACGCTGCGTGATCGAAGGCGCGTAGATCCGCTCGAGCCCGAGTTCGGCAAATTGCTCGCATCTGCGCCGCCAGGTTTCCAGCGATTCTGCCCGCGCCGGTCCGTAGATCCAGATGTCCGGCAGCACAGCGGCAGCGGAGACGGGCGTCAGGTCGTTATCGGTGAGGATCTGCCGCGCGCCAGCGAGCGTGTCGCCCTCGAGAAAGTCGTCGAGCAGTCGGTCGCTGAGTTCCACATACCGAATCCCGGCCCGCGCCCAACCTTCGAGAGAACCGCGGTAGCCGGCCGCGGCGGAAGTGTTCTGGTGAATGGCGAGCATCATGCGGCCGCTCGTCTCGATCTGTGCCTGAAGCAGACGGGGGAGCATCGCCGCCAGGGGAAGGGTCAACAGTTCACGCCGAGTGGTCATCGGATTCACCTTCACTCATCGAGACAAACTGACGACCGGCCGTGGTGTCGTCAAATCCACCAAGTTCACTCGGCAATTCCCGCCCGGATCAAAGGCTCCGGATTATTGAATCTTGTCGAGTCCCTCCGTGAGTTCGATGTAGGTTCCCCAGGGATCGGTCAGGAAAGCGAGCGCCGTATCGATTTCGTCGACCATGCGGTAAGTGACGTCGAATTCGATGCCTCTGCTCTCGAGCTCCGCGCAAAACGCTTCGAGATCGTCGACTTCAAAGCCGATGTGATCCAGCGCCCGGCCTTGCGTGCCGCTCAGCGGGTCGTCGTAGCGCGTGAAGTTGAGCGCGAGCCCGGGCAGCGCCGCGGTGAATATCGTGGGCAACGGGCCTGGTTGCGGCTCCGCATCGAACATATCGACGTACCAGTCCCGCATCCGTTCGGGATCTGCACCGTAGAAATGGATGTGATGACTGACGATCGCTTGCTGCTGAGCGTTGACTTCGAGGAATTCGACCTTGATGCCGTCAGGGCCGAGGATATGTGCAAAGCCCGATACGGGGCCGTCATCGATCCTGGCGATACCGTCCACCACCTCGATCCCGGGCGGCGCTGTTCCGGCTGTTACCGTCTCATGGCCGGCCGCGACCAGGCGATCAACCATTACGCGCAGATTCGGCACAGTGAAGGCAACGTGATTGACCGAGCTGCCGACCATCCCTGCGGACGGAGTTCCTTCGCGCAGGGCAATCAGCGCGTCCGGAAACTTGACGATGGTCACACCGGGGTCGGCGCCGAGGGAATCTGCCGTGCCGCCAAGCGTATCGACCCAGAACCGCAGCTGTTCGTCCACATCGCTCACGATGAAGTGATGATGGCCGTTGGTAACCGGGCCGGTGGTAACGAGCTGCGCGAACAGCGGCGCTGAGGCCATCGACAGCAAGGCAGCAAGAAGGGTCGAGGCGCTCGTCTGTCTCATGATTCTGAATCCCTGCAAACACCGGATCGTTCCCGCCAATATGCCGCCGAGCCTCGTCAAGAGCAACTTGAAAGGGCGGACCAGATGGGTTCACGCGTGGATTTCGCGGCGTTGCCCGACTTCACGACCTGACGTCGGATGCAGGCTGTCATCGCCCCGTTTGACGCAGGAAACCACCAGCAGGCGTCCTGTTGCCGACAGGCACATGCCGAGGAAACGCGGTGCCGCCGCGCGACCCTGCGTTTCCCAAACTCCTCTGTCGCTACTTCGCCAGCGGATCCGGCCGGGTCTGGAAGTGCACGACGAGCGGATTGCTGCCGACGCCGTCTTCCTTGAGCCATGGCGTGCGGTCGCCGCTCGGCACCCAGATGCCGCGGCCCTTCCAGCCCGCGTCCGGGTCGTCGATGCGCCCCTCGAAGCCCTTCGTGAAGAAGCCGAGCGGGTAGGGGATGCGCAGCGTCACGAACTCGCCGTCGACGAGCGCGTGCACGCCGTCGAAGAGATTCCCGGTCACCATCGGCACGTTCGCGCCGAGCCCTAGCGTGTTGTGCTGATCGACCCAGGTGTAGTAGCTCGATTCCACACTGAAGCCCGGGTGGTTCGCGAAGCTCGGGCCGGGCAGGGGATGGAAGGTCCAGCCCTCAGGACAGTGATCACCCGTCGCTTCGGGGCCGTTGAGCGGCGCGGTGCACTTGCTGCGGTCGAATTCGCCGAGGTGGCCGCTGCCCAGCGAGCCCCAGACGACGCCGTTGCGGTCGATGTCCGCGCCTCGCAAGCCGAAACCCGGCAGCGGCACGTTGTACTTCTCGATGAGCGCCGTCGCGGGCGAGTTGTCGCCGGGGTCGAGGCGGATCACGGCGCCCGGAACGCCCGTGTTCGAGCCCCAGACCGAGTCGTCGATCGGGCTCGGCATCACGGCGTAGTAGCCATAGTTGTTGATTTGCCCGCCGCCGTCGATGCGCCGGTCGAGTTCCGGATCGAACGGCTCGTCGGGCTCGGTGTACTCGTCGCGCCGGCCGTTGCCGTTGGTGTCGAGCACCCATGCGGTCCAGCCTACGGCGGCCTCGGCATCTCCGGTCTCGAAGTATTGCCGGCTGTTGAACCAGCCGATCACGTCGCCGCCGCCGCTCGTCCAGAGCGTGTTGTCCTCATCCTCGGCGAACTGCAGGTGATGCGTGCCGAAGCAGGTGTCGACGAAGTCGTATTCGCCGGTTTCCGGCGTGTAGATCGCAAGCTGCCGCGACGCGGTTTCCGTCGGAAACAGTTGCGCGGACGGATGATCTGAGCCCTCGCGGCAGAATGCCGGGTTATCGGGGTGCCGGATCGCCACCGTGTACCAGACGCGGCCGTCCTGATCGAGCATCGGGTTGTGGGCATTGGCCCGCGAATCCCAGATCGGCTCGTCGCCCCAGTAGGGCGAAGGCTGCATCGGCGGCGTGTCGCGCGCGCTCGGTGTGTCGTCGTCCCTGACGGGTGCCATGAAATGGGTCGCGACGTTGTTGACGGGATCGAGGATCGGGAACTCATCGGTGCTGAGTTCGGGTGCCCCATAGAGCGGGCCGTAGCCGTTGACGGTCGGATCGCGCCGGTCGGTGCCGGACAGATCGTGCATGTAGCCGGTCGGCTTCGACCAGTCGCGCACGGTCGCAACGACGTTTCGCTCGAGCCCGCTCGGGCGCTCCGGTTGCTCGGCGGGCAGCTCGCCGGCCGCGACGCGGTCGGTCCACTCGCCGAGATACTTGTAGGGCACGCCGCCAAGCTGGCCGACCGCCTGGCGGACCATGATGTTCGCGGCCTGGCCGGATTGCGTGCGCCTGGCCCAGGCGTCGTACGACGAGTCGAACTCGCCGAGGTTCGGATGGAAGGTGCGGGTTGAGAGATTGCCGAGCTGATGGCAGCTCGCACAGCCCAGGTTCTTGACCCAGGCGAGGTATTCGTTGAGGCCGCCCGGCACGTGCTCGATCTCGCTCGGGTCCGGGACTTCCATCATCGCGTACCAGTAGGCGGCGGGATACACTTCGGCGGCCGTCGCGGCGTCGGGAGCGACAATCGCCGCAAGGTCGACGAGCGTGCCGGGCACGGCATCGACCTTCTCCGAATCGGCGAGGCCGTAGCCCCTTACCCAAAGCCGGTAGTTCGCGTCGGGCAGGTCGGGCACGAGGTAGCGGCCGTCGTCGTCGGTCACGACGATCCGCGAGAATCGCGTCTGCAAATCGTCGGTCTCGGCGATGACCCAGACGCCGGCTTCGGCACCATTCTCGCTTGTGACGATGCCCGCGATGTCGTCGGCGTCGATGTCGATGCCGCCGTTGGTCGCCGCCGGGTTGTCGGCTGACCCGGCGGGATCGATGGGTTGGGCCGCCTGTTCGTCGGGCGGGCCGCTGTCGCAGGCGGCAAGGATGGCCAGAATCGCGAGTGCAGCGGTTCGGCAGGGCCAGGTTGGCACAGCGTTGCGGCGATTCCACGTTTGCATCGTTGCCGCCGTGCTTCGCGCATCCCCATTGTCGGAGTGGCTGAGGCGGGTTCGGTAGACCCGGGTCTGCATCGTTGTCACCTGTATTCAGAGTCTTCGGTCGAGCGAGTGCGCGTTGAACTCGATGTTGTGCAGCAGCACGTAGAAGCTCAACGCATAGATCAGGTGCCGGGCGACAATCTCCCAGTTCTGCAGGATGATCATCCCGAACACGAGCGTGTACATGAGGATCATCGCGGCGACGAGGGCCCAGCGCGTCTTGAAGCCGACGAGCAGCAACACGCAGACCGCGGGCGAGCTACCATGTCCGAAGAAGGGGGGAGACGATGAACGACAAGGCACTCGCCTATACGCTTTTCAGGGTATTCATGGCCATCAACATGTTCTGGCACGGGGCCATTCGCCTCGGCCCGGCCTACGGCGCCTTCGTCGAGGCGACCCAGGCGCAGTTCGCCGAGACCTGGCTGCCGATGTGG
>JAQAJI010000009.1 GCA_028278665.1 Candidatus Rariloculus versatilis | reverse complement strand
TAACGAAGCGCGCCAGGAGCTCGAGCGCATGATCAACGAGGCCACGATGCAGGCCAACCAGGCGCTCCCGCGCGCGCGGGGCACGGCCAACCGGACCATCTCCGAGGCCGAAGGTTACGCCACGGAGCGCGTCAACCGGGCTTTCGGCGAGACCGCGCGCTTCACCTCGGTCCTGGCCGAGTACCGCAACGTTCCCGACGTCACGCGATCGCGTCTCTACCTCGAGACGCTCAACGAAGCGCTGCCGAGGATCGGCCGGGTGCTCGTCGTGCAGGATGACCAGATTTCGCCGCTGCCATTGCTCAATCTGCCCGACACGCAGCCTCGTGCACAGAACCTGGAGGCAAACCGATGAACAAGCTGACACTTCCCGTCGCCGGCCTCCTGGTCGCGGTTTTCGTCGCGTACAACGCCGCGTTCGTGATCGATCAGGCCGAGCAGGGCATCATCGTCCAGTTCGGCGAGCCGATCGGCGATGTCATCACGGAACCCGGGCTCCACTGGCGCTTGCCGTTCATCCAGGAGGTCCGCCGCTTCGACCGGCGGCTGCTCGCCTGGGACGGCGCCGTGAGCCAGATTCCGACGCTCGGACGCGAGTTCATCATCGTCGATACGACGGCGCGCTGGCGTATCGAAGACCCGCTGCAGTTCCTGCGCTCGGTTCGCGATGAACTCGGCGCCCGAACGCGGCTCGATGACATCCTCGACTCGGTCGCGCGAGACATCGTGTCGGGTACGGAACTCGAGGAAATCGTCCGTTCGGCCGACTGGCAGGTCGACGTCGAAGAACTCGACGAGGAGGAACTCAGCGCGCTCGGCGCAGCGAATCTCGAGCGGCCGACGAAGGGGCGCGAGCAACTCGAGCAGGAGATGCTGGTATCGGCATCCCGGCTCATGCCCGAACTCGGCATCGAACTCGTCGACGTCAGGATCAAGCGGATCAACTACATCGATTCCGTGCGCGAGCAGGTCGAAAGCCGCATGATCTCCGAACGGCAGAGCATCGCCGCACGCTTCAGGTCTGAAGGTCAGGGCCGAAGTCAGGAGATTCTCGGCGACATGGAGCGCGAATTGCGCAGGATAACTTCGGAAGCCGAGCGCCGCGCGCAGGAGATCATCGGCGAAGCCGACGCCGAGGCCACGCGCGTCTACGGCGAGGCTTACGGCGCGGATCCGGAGTTCTACAACTTCTCACGGACGCTCGAGAGCTATGACTCGCTCGGCGAGAACACGACCCTGATGATCAGGGCGGAGTCGGAGTTTTTCCGCTACCTGGAGTCGACGACGCAGCCGTAGGAATTTCGCAGCGGGCTTGCTGCGCTGACGCGCAATGAACCTGTTCCATGTAAGCCTGCGGCGCAGGGGTCCAGTTAGGGCGGTGCCCGTTGCGCCGGCGCTTCAGCAGGACGGCGTCAGAGTTTCGCGGTGTCGGCAACCACCGTTCGCGGTGCCGGATCCGGCCGGCGTCGCCGGAACAGCGGTGTGACCAGCCGCCGCCAGGCGAGCGCAAACCCGGTCCAGACCATGACCAGGCTTGTCAGCGAGACCAGGCCCGCGACTGTCTGGCCGACGATACCGAGCGCTTCGCCCGTGTGCAGGAAGCGAATCCACAGGCGTGCCTGCCTGCCAGGGGACTGGCTGTCGAACGGCTGTAGAAGCGTGACCTGCCCGGTATGGATATCGAGTGTCACATCGTGCCGCTTCTGCGGCTGGCCGCCGTTGCCCTGGTCGATACGGAACTGCGCCGTCGCCGAATCGGCGTCCGGGAGTGTCAGCGTGATCGTTTGCCAGTCCGGCAGTTGCGTTGAAGCACGATCGAAGAGTTCGTCGAGACTCAGCGGGAAAGAATTCGTGGCATCCGCATTGTAGGAAATGGAGGAGGCGGCAGCGGGTTCCGCTACGCGTGCGGCGGCCGGAGCGGCTCCGCCGGGCGGGTTCTCGCCGAAAACCCGGTACACGAGATCGTTGGCCCAGCCGTAAGAGAACACGACCGCTGTGGCGACAACGACCGCGAGCGGAATCGCCGACCAGAAACCGATGACGTGATGCCAGTTGTAGTCCCGCGCCTTGGCGGTATCCGCCTTGTTGTTGAACAGCAGCCTTGTCCTGAAACGGATCCACCTGAACGTTGGCGGCAGCCAGAGATAGAGCCCGCTGAATATCAGAAAGAGGAACACCAGATTGCTGATGCCCGTGATGGCACGCGGGATGGCCCGGTTCTCACGGCTTGCATCGAACCAGCGGTGCCAGCCCGTCATCGCGCTGAAGAAGCTCTGCAGGCCGGGAGCGGCGGGTTCCAGGACCTCGCCGCTATAGCGGTCGACACGAAGCGAACTCGAGCGGCCGGCGCTGAGCGTCGCGGGCGCCCGAGGATCGTTCGAAAGGCTGAATGAGCTTGCTTCGAACTCCGGATCCTGACGGCCTGCGGCTTCAAGCAGTTCGGCAACCGGAAGCGGCGCCTGCCCGGGCGCGGGGTCGGCAAACTGCGCGCGGTCGGCCCATGCCAGCATCTGCCGTTCGTATGTCTGTACGACGCCCGTTGCCGACATCATGATGACTACGAGGCCCGTCAACACGCCGCAGACGAGGTGAGTCCAGAATAGAGTCTTGCGCAGCACGTCCCTTGTACGCCTTCGCCGAGGTGGAGCGAAGCGTAACAGAAACCGAAGCGAATGCAAATCATTCTCATTCGCAAAAGAGAGTGAGTGTCGTTTGCAGGATCCGGGATCAGACGTCTTGTTGCGTGAGAGATTTTTCGGGAAATATCGCCGGACCCGGCAATACAGTTGAACTCGACCCATGCCGGCATTGAAATCCGGCCCGATCCAACGGCGTGCGGCTATGGCAATCCACCACGTTTAACGCTATGTTTCAGCACCGGCAGAACCAACCATAACAATCGCCCGGTTTCGATAGCCGGCTAGGGAGGAACGCATGAATCAGACTACCAACGGCAAGTGGGACACGGACTATGAATGGAAAGTGGTCGCGTTGCTCGGTATCGGCTTTGGCCTTGTCGGCCTCGACCGGTGGATCATCGCGCCGTTATTCCCGTTCATCGCTCAGGATCTCGGCCTTGGGGAGGGTGACATCGGGACGCTCGCGGGCGCCCTCGGGATACTCTGGGGAATTTTTGCAATCTTTTCCGGCCGCCTGTCGGACAAGATCGGCCATCGAAAGGTCCTGATCCCGGCGATCATATTGTTCTCGCTCATGTCAGGCCTGTCCGGCATGGTCCAGGGTCTCACGGCACTGATCGTGATTCGCTCCTTCATGGGCGCGATGGAGGGCAGCTATTGCCCGACGAGCTTCACGGCGGTCGCGGCCGCTTCGAAACCAAAACGCAGGGGCTTCAATCAGGGCTTGCAGCAAAGCGGTTTTCCGCTGCTGGGCTTGGCGCTCGGGCCGATCATCGCGACCCAGTTGCTCAATTACATGTCCTGGCGTGGGGTGTTTTGGGTGGTTGCGATTCCCGGATTCATCATTGGCGCGCTGTTGTACTTCACATTGCGAGAGCCGAAGGACACGCAGGCCGGTGAGCTCATCGGAGCGACGCAGGCGGGCGGTAGCTGGCTTGAGGTCGTCAAGTCGCGAAACATTCTCGTTTGCATGCTCGCGCTGCTCTGTGCCATGGCCTGCATCTTCGTGCTGAGCGCCATGGTGCCGGTATATCTGATCAACGTGCTGGAATTGACGCCCACGCAAATGGGCCTCGTGACCTCGGCGCTCGGATTCGGAGGATTTTTCGGCCAGTTCGGCTGGCCCGGTTTGTCTGACAGGTTCGGCCGCAAGCCGCTCGCGATCCTGGGCTTCGTGGGCGCGACCATAACGGCGTACTGGTTCTTCGCGACCGGAGCCGTCATGTTGCCGCTGTTTGTTGCGTTGTTTGCCGTCTCATTTTTCTGCCTGGGCAACATCGCGCTGATCACGGGTCCCATCGCGACCGAGTCCGCTCCGGTCGGCCTGATCTCGTCGGCCATCGGTCTCGTCGTAGGCGCCGGAGAGATCTTCGGTGGCGGAGTGGCGCCTGTTATCGCCGGTTTCGTTGCGAACAACTATGGTCTGCCGAATGTGTCCTATGTTGCGATTGCCGGCGTTGCGGTCGGCATTTTCGTGTGCCTGTTCCTCAAGGAGACCGCGCCGGGCAAGGTCGCGGCACAAGCCGCCTGATAGTTTTGCCATTGGCTTGCACGGCGCCCCCGGCCGTGCGGCCCTGGCAGGAACTTGCGATGCCTCGCAGCATGATGCTGCGGTGCGGTGCAGGACGAGTACGGCGGCGCAACGACCTTTTGCTATGATCTATGACCTGTTCGATAGCGACGGATTGATGGTGGAGTGGTAGAGCAATGATCAACAAATATCTTGGCGGTCTGGCGACCGTGGCAGGGATGTTTCTCGCGGGAGTTGCGATCCTTTTTTCGGCAGGTGAGGCCGCATGGGCTCAGAGCGGCGATGCTGCTGCGGAGTGCGTGCCGCTTGCGGAGCAATTTCCCGAGCTCGGTACCTCACAGAGCGTGTCGGCGCGGTTTGAGTTCACGACCGTCTGGGGGTCCTTCGAGTTGCCCGGCGGGCCTTGCGGCTACGCATCGGCCGAAGAGCACTACAACGCGCTGCTCGAGGATGCCGAGAGCCGCGGCGGTCCGTCCGAGCACACCATGGCGAGCCTGCCGGACTGGAGCGGGCACTGGGGCACGGAGAATTCCACGGGTGAGATCGCGATCGTCGGCCGGCATTCGACGCCCGAGGGCATGGCCGTGCGGCTGACTCCGGAAGCGCGCGAGGTCTTCGAGCGCGACTTCCAGATGTGGAGAGAGGACCACGCCATCGACCCGCTCTCGTTCTGCCTGCCGCCCAACTTCCCGCGCTGGTTCACCGAGTACGGCTACCGGGAGAATTTCCTGGCGCCCGACAAGACGGTGCTCGGCAGCGAGATGGTCAATCAGTTCAGGCGCGTATTTACGGACGGACGCTCGCATCCGTCCGAGGAATGGCTGACGAATGAATGGCTGGGCTATTCGATCGGCTTCTGGGACGAGGATGTTCTCACGATCTGGACCAAGGGGATCAAGGAAGGCATCCTGCAGCGCAACATGCCGCGCCAGACGAGCCAGATGCAAACCATTGAACGCTGGCGCAAGGTCGATCCGATGGCCGAAGGCGTTGAGATCGAACCAGAAACGTTCGGCGCCGAGTACATTCCGACCGAGCGCATCGAAATCGAAATCACGATGTACGACCCGACCTTCGTCGAGCCCTGGCACACCGTCGTCGCCTACTACAAGGAAGACGACCGCTCGGCCGAGGCGAAGGAGCGCGTCTGGCCGCATCAGTGGGATTGCGTCGAAGGTTCACAGTGGTTCGTTACCGACGACGGAGTCGTCAGTCAGTACTCGCCCGGTGAAAAGCCCCCGCTGACGGACCCGGACTTCTGGTTCGACGAAGACTACGTGCATCAGTAGGCAAAGGCGGGCAGGCCGGCCGCGCTGCCGCGATTCAGGCGCGCGTGTGGCCGGTCCGGCCACCGCATTGCGTTAACTCGGCAGGGTAGTTGGTTCATACCGGCCGGATTTCCGGGTTCGCGAATCCATTCGCTGCCCGGCACCACGCTACCGAGCGCTTCGCTCCGATCACAGCCTCAGGCGAATCTGACCGGTAGCGAACTCAGGCCGCGAAGCACGACCGCCTTGCGAAACCTTGGTCTGTCCGTGAGCAGGCGGATTTCGCGGTAGCGCTCGAGCAGCATCTCCAGCACGATTCGTCCTTCGAGCCGCGCCAGGGGGGCGCCAAGACAGTGATGGATGCCGCGCCCGAACGACAGGTGCGAGCGGATGCCGCGCCCCACATCGAGCCGGTCCGGGTTCTCGAACGCTTCCGGGTCACGGTTGGCCGCGCCAAGTGCAAGAATCATGTTGTCGCGTTCGCCGAGCGCAACGCCATTGACCTCGCAGTCGGTGAGCACGCGCCGGGTGTCGAGCTGTACAGGCGAATCGAAGCGCAGCAGTTCCTCGACGGCCGACGGTATGAGTTCAGGCGCCGCGCGTAGCCGCTCGAGTTCGTCCGGGTGGCGAAGCAGCGCCAGGATGCCGTTGCCGATCAGGTTCGTGGTGGTTTCGTTGCCCGCGATGAGAATCAGCCGCAGCATGTTGAGCGTCTCGCGCTCGTTCAGGCTGTCGTGTTCGTCGTGCGCCTGGACCAGCGCGCTTACCAGATCGTCGCGCGGTTCTGCACGCCGCGCCTTGATGACCGAGCGGAAGTAGTCGTCGAACGCCTCCAGAGTACCGAATGCCGAATCGCGTTCGCGCCGGCTTATCGTCGGTTCGAGCAGCCGGGCGCGTTCGATCGACCAGCGCTTGAAGAGTTCCCGATCCCGCGGAGGAACGCCGAGCATCTCGGCAATCACGATGATCGGCAGCGGCCGGGCAATCGCATCGATGAGGTTGAAGCCGGCAAGGTCGTCAATCTCGTCCAGCAGCGACGCCAGGATGCTGCGAATGCGCGGTTCGAGCGCGTTGACGGCCCGCGGCGTGAAGGCCTTGTTCACCAGCGAGCGCAGCCGGGTGTGATCGGGCGGGTCGAGCAGGAGCATCGAGAACTCTTCAGCGGGCGGTAGCCGCGAACTCTGCTGCCTGCTCAGCGTGCCCTTGCGCGGATCGTTCCCAAAGCGCCGGTGGTCGCGAAGGATGGCGTCGATGTCGGCGTGCCGGGTCAGGAGCCACGCATTCATCACTCGACTGCGGTGTACTGGCGAGCGTGCTCGCAACGCCGCATAGACCGGGTAGGGGTCCTGGACAGTTGCGGCGGACAGCGGGTTGTAGCTGACACCGCTGCGCAGACGTTCACCCGCGCTCGCGACGCCCGCGAGTGCGCCTCGGATGACCTCGTCAAAAGCCATCAGCTTCGCTCAGGGCCGCGAACGGTCGGGTAATCTTCCAGACGCAGACGGTCAGGGAACGATCGGGCTGCTTCGGTCGACGGACGATGCTTCGCTGCCCACCATGAGTTCGTGCGCGTAGTTGGCTTCCTGGCAGATGTACTCGAAAAGTTCCGTGCCTTGTTCCCAATTGAGGTCGAATCCGCCCGTCCATGGTGCAGTGTAGGCTCCGGGATCATCGATGGTGACGCGGTACTCGATCGTCGATGCGTCAACGCGCGTCAGGCGCTCGATCGTGTGCAGTTGTTCCGTGTGCGGCAGGCCGCGGCGTTCGAACCAGAAGTCCTCATTGAACCCGACGCTGTCGATGACGAGCGTATCGCCTTCCCACCAGCCGATCGCGTGGCCGTAGTTCGTCGGCGTCGGGTTCTTCGGATGCGTGCGCCCGTCCATGTAAACGGTGCGGAAGGTATGCGGCCCGCCGATGTCGAAGATATACAGACGCTTGAGTTCCGGCAGTTCGAGGATCTCCACCCCGTAAGGCGTCAGAAACTGCCGCGAGATGCCCGACGCCTTGCACCGCGCGTGCGGCTCGAGCTCGTGGATCTGGCGCGCGTCATACAGTGCGCGCGCCCAGGGCTGGAACGGGACTTCGTCGGCCGGCGCGATCGGGTCGAAAATCCCGAACATTGGCTCCCACACCCCTGTCTCGTCCCCCGGGCCTCCGGTCAGCATGACCTTGTCGTCAGCCGTACGCGGCACGGGACCGGGCGGCGGTGCGTCCGGATCGCGTTGGCGGCGCTGTGCGTCCGCCCACTCGCTCGGCAGCGCCGTCGCGAGCAGTGCCGCGGCGACGATCATAATCAGGCGGTTACGTCCGCGCATCTCATTCGTCGCCCTGGCGACTGGAATTCGCGTCGAGCGTCTCGCCCGGCCGCCCGCCCGTCGCGGTCAGCGTCACCGATCTCGCGTTGAGACGGTTGCTGCCGTTGCGTGCAAGGAAACCGTCAACCGAGACTTCCTCGCCGATCTGCAGCGAATTGCGGCGCCAGCCCCGGCGTTGCAGCCCGTGCGGCGGGCCCATTTCCGCGCCCCAGTTCACGACTTCGCCTGATTCCTCGTCCCGAACGTTGATGTAGAACCAGACGTGCGGGTTGGTCCATTCGATGTTGGTGACGATGCCGGTCAGGGAAATCGGCTTGTTGCTGTCGAACTCCGCAGAGAACGAATGATGCGCAATGCTCTGCGCTCCCGCCAGCAGCGTGCCGGCTGCGACCACTCCAGCAAGAACATGTACTTTCATTTCACGGCTCCAAATAGTTGCCTCCAGGCCGAGGCGTTTCCCCTCGATTCTACTTCAACATCGTTGCGCTGGCAGTGTCGCCCTCGCGTGTTACTCAAGGCCTGTTGTGCTGACAAAGATGAAACGGCAGGTCTTCGCCGCCGACCCAGCGCAGCGTCCAGCTACTCGTCCACGATCGCGTGTAGGCACCCGGGTCCTCGATAGTCACTGCGTACTCAAGCGTCTCGAGATTCGTTCGCGTGAACCGCTCGATGAGCCTGAGTTGGCTCGTATGAGGAAGGCCGCCGCTCGTAAACCAGAAATCCTCGTTGAATCCGCGCGTGTCGACGACGAGCGTATCGCCTTCCCAGTTTCCGACAGAGCGCCCGTAATAGAGCGGATTGTCGTCGTCGCCGCCGACCTGACCGACATGCTCGCGCCCGTCGAGGTAGATGACCCGGTAGTTGCGGTTGCCGCTTCCAAGCAGCACGAAGACCCGCTCGCGCTCACGGTCCTCGATGAGCTGAAACCCGTGATGGGACATGTACTGGCGCGGACCCCCGGGCGGCTTGCAGTTGAGGTACATCGGGTCGTCCCGGAGCGAACGGTCCTGGCGGTGGCGGTACAGTGCCAGCGCCCAGGGCTGCATCGGGGCGACGCTTCCCGCGTCATCGGGATTCTCGAGCAGGCCGCTCGAGTTCATCGCGACGTCGACGCCGTCCTCGACGAGCGCCGTCGCACTCGGGAAGCTCCAGTAGCCGTCGATGGCGTCGGCCGTTCCGCCGAGTGCCGGTCGTCCGTCGGGCCAGCGAGGCGCCGGCCGCGGCGCGAGCGGCGGCGGAGGCGCTTCGAGCGACACTTCAAAGACCTGGCTGCCGCTGTCGCTGCGAACGACCGTCTCGCCCCAGATCTGGCGCGTGCCGTCGCGCGCGACGATGCCGGCTACGGTGATCGCGTCGCCGGGCAGCACCGTGGCCTGCGTCCAGCCGTTCGCCTCGAGATCGATCGGACTCTCCAGTTCAACCGCCCAGTTCAGCGTTTCGTCTCCCTGGCCCACGTTCATGAAGACGTGCGCGTGGGGATTGCGCCAGTCGACATACGTCACGACTCCGGTCAGCGTCAGATCCGCAGCGGGGTCGAACTTGCCGTGAATCGGGTGGTGCGCGAAGGCCGCCGCCGGGGCGAACGCGACCAGGGCCGTCGCGAGCATCGCTGCCGTCGAACGCGAATTCACGTCTGCTGTTGTCATGGGCAGCTCCTGCCTCTGCGCGCCATGCCGGCTACTGCCTGCGAATCTCGAACGCACCGCCGCCGCCATCATGCTGCCAGGTTCCGGTGATATAGCGGTTTGGCAGCTCGAGATCCTCGATCGTGCCCTCGATCATGTAATGAACCGCGTTGCCGTCGCGATCCGCCGCGTCGGCTTCGATGCGGATGGTCCACTCGGCCGGATCGAGCGTTGCCTCGGCGATCTCGATGTTGTCCGTGCCAGGATTGATGATGCCCGAGACCCGCTCGCCGTCCCAGTCGAGCACGACGAGAACAAATTCCCCGTGAGTTTCGTTCGACTCCCAGGTGCCGATCCATGAGCCCTTGAGCGGATGGCCCTCTTGCGCGCTCGCAGCCCCGACAGCGCCGAGTACGAGCAGCGCACAGGCGAGGCTCCACGTCGATATCCGCATTTCTGATACTCCTTGAGAAATTCCGGCCGCCGGAATTGTAAGGCAATTTGCCGCCGGAGTCGCTTGCCGCGGCCCAGCTCGTGATCCGCCGGCGGACTTGGAATCCTACGGTGTTCTACCACTTGAACCATTGGCTATGTAAAGAGCACCGGTGGCGGCATGGAGAAATAACCGCAAATCGAGCGACACCGTCTTCAGGAGCGCACGTGGATACGGTGGGTACTCGTCTGCATGGGCTGCTGCGGTAACCATCTGGCAGGCATTTCTCAGCGTCACGATCAACTGATAGCACCACAGGGCGCCCGGGTCCGAAATTGGGTTGCCCGGTCGGGCAAGCACGGCGAGCAGGGATTGCAGGGGTTGGCCGTCGCTTGGGAACAGCAGTTCTTCAGCGCACAGAGCGACTGCCAGTGCATTTGCCCTTCTGGGTAGCTTGTCGGGTGAGGTTTTGTTTGCAAGGAACCAAAGCCGCTCGATCAGCGTCCTGTTTTGCCTCGTACTGGGTCTGTAATTTGACGAATTTTGGACGTTGCTCAGTGTGGCTTGGATATCGTCCATCGCGGAAACAATATCTTGATCGGAGTTCCGGCGAATTTGATCCCATATGGCTTGACTTCGCCGGTGGTCCGCTCCATGGCACTGACGCCACCGAGCGATCAGCGCCACGTCAAGGCTGTGCAGGATACCTCGCAGATCGTCCAACTCCAGAATCTCATCGGCCATCGAGACGTTAACGCCCCATGTAAGGTCGTGGACTTGCGCAGTCACGGTACGCCCGGGCGTAACCGGAAACCACTCGGGAAGCAGAATAGGCGACGACGTGCTAATCAACTCAAGCTCGGTTCGGCTCAATACGATGACATCAACGCCTCCGCTGAGCCGCGCGCGACTTTCTCTAAGTACATGGGCGATGTCGTTCATGACTTCATTGGTATCGCGAAAAAGTCCAGATACGCGAAGTATCCACGGAACGATCGGAGAATCTTCGCGGGTACCCAGCAGCGCTTCCGCGAATTGGTCCCGGTCTCCGGACAAGGCCAACCAGCAGACATTTAACGCACTCGCAGTATCGTCGCGTTCGCGACGGCGGCGAATCTCATTGATGAGCTGCAGCGGATTCATGGCAGCGAGCCGGCGGGCTTAATAAGGATCACTAGCGATTCACGCCAAGGCCGGTTGCACCGCGGCCGCGACGCGGCCGAGAGTTCGGACCTTGACGCTAACGTGGTGCTCGTCATAAGCAAGAAAATTGCTGTGCGATGCGGTACGAAGAATCTCCGAGCGGTCCATGCGGGGTGCCCCATCTGGGGTGGGGATGCGCTCTACTAGATGCTTGTATTCGTCCAGAGTAACGCGCAGTTCGGCGGTGTTCTCCTTCGCCAGCAAACGAACCATCCAATAGACGAAATAAAGCCAGGGAATCTGATCGAGACATTGTCGCGAGAGGGCCGCTTCCGCAGCGCTTCGAAAGAACTCGTATTCACCGCTCAGCAACATTCTGTTCGGAGTTAGCCTGGCTCTCGAAAACGCGTGGAAGTCGCCGTCTCGAACTGTCAGATCGCGCTGCGGACGTTTTTCTTCGATCAACCACTCAACGAATTCGACCAACACGTTGGCCGTCAAGTACGGGTGGCCTGCGGTTTCATTGTGCAGCAAGTCGAGAAACCCGGCCGAACACTCGATGCGTCGGGAGAGAATCTTGTCAACCAAAGCCGCGAATTCGCCGGCGGCCGCGCCCTGCACATGCTCGAATAGAGGGAACGCATCCTGAGTGACGTACGGCGCCAGTTGATTCTGGTCCATCATGATAAAGTGCGCATCGGGCTGTTGGCCGAGAAACACGAGTAGATTCTGCCGTGAAAACTCGACAAGCTGATCGAGAATCGGTTGTACCGCTCGGTATCGAACAGCGGTGTTCTCTCCTACCGCACTCTCCAGCAAGCCAAACAGCGTTTCGTATTCGTCGATGACGAGCACAATCCGCTTGTCATTGATGTCTGTCTGAGCGCACTGAGATACGCAGTCGGCGATGAAGGTCCTCGGAACCATGCGGCCCGAATCGATCGCGCTGCGCAATTGGTCGTAGAAGATCCGTGCATCCAACTCGGCCGCGTTGTTCGTAGGTACTCCGCACGTTTGCGGAATGATTCTCGACTCAGCGGTGGTCGTGCCCATGTCCATGCAGGCCATGGTCTTGCCGCTGCGCCGTATGCTGCACCACAGCCTGACGCCGTTGCGGCGCTCGAAGGTTCGAAGCAGGTCACGCACGCTCGACCGTGTCACGTGGAAGAATGAAGCCTGCTCAGGGTGATGCAGCGGGAATTCGCGGGCGAAGTTGTAGGTTATCGGCGCGTTGGCGCGTAACTTGCTGCGCAATTGGTAGAACGCTTCGTCGAGGATGCGGTAGACCTTGTTCGCAGTAGCCTCCAGGCTTGCGTGCGTATCTCTCTCTTCGCCGCCGCCGATGCGTTCGACAGCGACAACGATGGACTTGAGCCGCTCGCGTTCGCTGACGACGCGTTGTACGTCGGGCTTTAACGGCGCTAGAAGCAGCACAGCCTGCCGCCCAAGGGCTTCTTCTAGATCCTCGATCCTGACGAAGCTCTCGTCCAGAAACGTGCTGATCTGGATCAATCGCTGGACTGCAGCGTTTCGCGGCGGGCGGAAACTGATATCGAGCCGTCTTTGATTCCACGAATACTGGCCCAGCACCGGCATTGGCCAGAAGTCACGGGTGTCGTTGCGAAAGAACGTGTCCAGACCACGCAGCATCGGAAGGACCGACGTTTGCAACGACTGTTGTAACGGGCCTGATTCGATGCTAGCGACTATGCGTTGTGCGTGTTCCGGCTTGAGGAAGGCGACATAGTGCATCCACTGCCGTTGAAATCTTGGAAGAATCTCCCGCCCGCTCTGCCCGCCAAACTGCAGAGCAGCATATCCTTCGAGAATACCGCACACAGCAGCGGAAAATAGCGAGCGCAAGCCGGCAGCCGAGCGGTAGTCGTCAGTGCTGGATGAGCGCGCGGTATAGAAGTCTAGTTGCAGTTCAAGGAACCTCGTCAAGCCGCTCAGAGATTTCCTGACCGCGTGGTCATGTCCATGCTGGGAGGACTGGAATTCATAACCTTGGGAAAAGACGGCTTGCGTATGAGCCGCAAGCAGTTCGGCGATTGGCGACGTCGAATCCTGAGCGGGATCGACGACCATGTCGTCCAGCACGCGGTTGAAGAAGTCGTCGAAGCAATCTCGATAGAACGTTGACCATTGAAATATGTGGCGCTCCTGCAGGACGGCGAGCTCGGCCTGAAAGTCCGCAAGCAGCGTTGGGTCGATCGGAACGAACTGTGTTGGTTCGGGAGCTGGCGCGTCGACGATCTTGTGGGATTCGGCGTCGGCTTGCTCCGCGCTTGCGCGGCCCGACAGGCGCTCGTTCAGGCTCTCCGTTAGTTGATTGCGGAGCTTTTTGTGAAACTGACCGATGACCCGCTCGATGTCCGGACGCCAAACGTTCAATTCCGTGCGCCCCATCTGGTCGATTAGATCCATCAAATCCCGAGCCGGCGCCTGACGCTGGCCCCTGTCCATAGTCGACTGTATGGCGGTCAGATGCTCTTCGACTTGCATTGTCGCTCCCCGTTCGCGATGGCTACGTTTGCATGTAGCCAACGCGATAGCGTACTCGATGAGATGCCGCCACCGCACTGGATACTTACCGCTGCCGCCGCTATACGCGAGTTGGAATTCCGGGCAGTTTGTCTCAAACCTACGCGCTTGGACGGCATTTCGGGCGAGTCCTTCAGTGCTCTGGGCCTTGAACCGCGATGCGTGGAACGCGCGTCTGGATCCCGGTCACGACTTCGTAGTTGATCGTCCCAAGTCGGTCGGCCAGTTCGTCCACGGTTACCCGTTCATCGCCCTGTCGGCCGATCAGAACGGCCTCGTCGCCCGTGTTGACGCGACCGCGCAGCGCCGTGACGTCGACGAGCGTCGAGTCCATCGTGATGCGGCCGACCTGCGGGCAGCGAACGCCGCCGATCAGCACATCGAGATTGTTCGATAGCCCCCTGCTCAGACCGTCGCCGTAGCCGACAAGGAGCACAGCAAGCAGCGAAGGACGTGCCGTGCGGTAGGCATGTCCGTAACTTACGCCTGCACCGGCGGGCAGCTCGTTGAGAAAGGCGATCCGGGTCTTCCATTCGAGTACGGGCTCAAGTTCCTGCACTTGCGGATTGGCGATGGTCGCCGACGGCGCGAGTCCGTAGATCGATACGCCAGGTCTGGCAGCGTCGAAATGCGCTTCGGGGACGTCGAAGATCGCTGCACTGTTCGCCATGTGGGCGTACTCGATGCCGAACGCGCGCGCTTGTTCGACGGCGCCCCTGAACACCTCCGTTTGTGCATGCGAAAAGGCTTTGTCAGCTTCGTCGGCACGAGCGAAGTGGCTCATGATGCCGCGAATGATCACGCCGGGGTGGCCGGCGCAGGCTTCAAGGAACTCTCCGACCCCGTCGGGCCGAATGCCGATGCGCCCCATCCCGGTGTCGACCTTGACATGTACCGGGACGGTTCGGCCGAGCGCATGCGCGGCGCCTGAGAGCGCACGCAGCATCTCGAGCGTGCAGACGACTGGTTCGCAGCCGAGCGTGACGAGCGCTTCGGCGTGCTCCGGCAACGCGGGCGCAAGCACCATGAACGTCGCATCGATCCCGGACTCGGTGAGCGCTGCCGCTTCGGCCACATCGGCAACCGCGAGCCGGTTGTGGCCGAGAGTGAGAAGACGTCGCGCGATGGGTACCGCGCCGTGTCCGTAGGCATTGGCCTTGACGCATGGCCACAGTGGCCGACCCTCGACGCATCGCTCGAGCACGCGCATGTTGTGCTCGAGGCGATCGAGGTGAAGATAAATGCGGTTGAGCCGCTCGACCTGCTGCGGCCGGTTCCGGTCATTGGCTTGATCGGTCACGGCGGTCCCATGCAATGAGGCCGCCATTTCCCGGCGGTCGCGCCGCGCCGGCTACGCCGCCGAGCAGCGCTTGATGTGACGACGTCAGCCGGGAAGTTCAAAAGCGGCTCAGGCGGGCGTTCACTCCGGCAGCGCAAACACGTAGAGATTGTTGGCAGTCCCTGCACGGCGTTCGGGCGTGAGGTTGGACAGGCCCATCGTATTCAGCGAGCCGCCCGTGCTGACCGCGACGTATTGCCGGCCGTTGACGGCATACGTCGCCGGATAGCCGGTGACGTGAGAGCCGAGACTGACCTCCCAGAGCACCTCGCCCGTCTCCTGATCGTAGGCCCGGAACATGCCCCAGGTGTCGCCGCCGAACAGGAGACCCGTGGCCGTCGTCATGAGCGACGTCGCGCCCGCGCGTTGCTCGACCTTCCAGACGGTCTCTCCGGTCTCGACGGAAATCGCCTCGATCGTGCCGACGTTCTCCTCGCCCGGCGGTAACACGGCTCGCGAGGCGATCGCGTAGAGGTCGTCAAGACTTGGCTCCTCGGCCGTCGAACTCATCTCGGAGCAGGTATTGTGCAACGCGTAGTAGATCGCCCCGGTCAGCGGGCTGTACGAGGCCGACTGGAAATTCTTGCCGCCGGCGGGGGACGGACAGATCAGGCGTTCCTGACCGGCGGCCGTGAAGAGCGTCTCCTCATTGATCAGTGCAGCACCCGACTCCGTATTGACCTCGGCGATCACGTTCTGCATGACCGTTTGCCGGGCCCAGAGGAACTGGCCGGTTTCGCGGTCGATCGTGTAGACGAGCCCGGTCTTGCCGGGTACGCCCGTCACGACCCTGCGGACCTCGCCGGGGCGCACGCGCGGACTGATCCACTCGACCGAATCGGGGTCGGGCGTCACGGCCGTGTCGACCAGTAGCCGCGCGAACGGATGGTCGAGATCCCAGTGGTCGACGAGATGCTGCATGTACCACACGATCTCGCCGGTATCGGCATCGAGCGCCAGCGTCGAGTTGTGATACAGGTACTGCTCATCGTTGCCTGCCAGCATGAACTTCGGAGCAGGGGACGTAACCGACGTACCGATGTAAATCTGGTTCAGTTCCGGGTCGAAGCTCGGGATCATCCACGTACCGACATGGCGGCGCTCCTCGTAGGGGATGTCGCCCCAGGTTTCGTCGCCGGGTTCGCCCGGGGCCGGGATCGTTCGAGTACGCCAGATCTCTTCGCCCGTGAATGGATCGAATGCCGTGATCACGCAGGCTTCGGGCCCGCCCTCCGGTTCGCAACCGCGGCCCGAGACGACCTTGCCGTTGGCGATGATGGGTCCTGAGGTGTGCTGGGCGCCGCGCCTGTAGTCGAGAATCTGCGTTTCCCAGGCGAGTTCGCCGGTCTCGGCATCGAGCGCGTAAGCGTAGTTGTCATTGCCGTTGTCGAAAATGTAGTTCCCCAGAATCGCGAGGTTGCGGTTGATCGACGGATAGGGAATGTAGTCGTTGATGTCGTCCGGGTAGATCCTGCGGTATTCCCAGATCAGATCGCCCGTCGCGGCGTCGAGTGCCTGAGTGACGTCATCCGGGCTCGGAAAATACATGACGCCGTCGTACACGAGCGGTGTGCCTTCCTGAACACCGGCGCTCAGCGGCCGTGTCCACACGAGCTGAAGCCGGGAGACATTGTCACGGTCGATCTGTTCGAGCGGACTATAGCCCCAGTGATCGAGCGTACGCCGCCAGGTCAGCCAGTCGGCCGGGTCCGGGTTCTGCACCATTTCGTCGGTGACGGGGATGAAGTCGCTCTCCTGAGCCGTCACCTGCATGCAAAGCGCCGTGGCGAGCACCGCCGCCAGGGTTGTGACCAGTGCCGGCAGGCGTGCTACAGGGGCAGTGAGTGTCATACGGGTCATCGCAGATTCTCCGGTTTTGTTCATGGCGGTAGCTCGTTGAGTCGAGCGCCGCCGATCGGCACGTCAATATTGTTCGAAAGCGTCCTCGGCAGGCCATCGCCGTAAGCGACGGGAAGCGCGGCAAGCGTGTTCGCAGCTCGCCCCGCGGACCGGGAGCCTGTGCCGCAGGAACTCACGGCTGCAAATCCGCTCTCATCCGCCACATCGCGCGATCGGTTTCGTCAAATAGGGCTCGGTGTTCGCCTAAACCAATCGCACGATGGGGCGGCGATATCGGTTTTTCGCTTTCGCGACATCCTGCGGCGCAGGCTCCTGGCCCGCGTAGCGCTTGAGTGACTTCAGCGGTATGACCGGACACCAGTTCAGCTTTTCATTCCGGTAACGCGAAAACGTACAGGTTGTTCGCCGTAGCGGCGCGCCGTTCGGGTGCGAGGTTCGCGATGGAGAGCGTATTCAGCGAGCCGCCCGTGCTGACCGCGACGTATTGCCGGCCGTTGACGGCATACGTCGCCGGATAGCCCGTGACGTGCGAGCCGAGACTGACTTCCCAGAGCACCTCGCCCGACTCCTGATCGTACGCCTTGAACATGCCCATCGTGTCGCCACCGAACAGAAGCCCGCTGCCGGTCGTCATGAGCGACGTCGCGCCGGCGCGTTGCTCGAGCTTCCAGGCGGTCTCGCCCGTCTCCACGGAAATGGCCTCGATGGTTCCGGCGTTCTCAACACCCGGCGGGAGCACGATGCGCGAGTCGATCGCATAGAGTTCGTCGAGACTCGGTTCTTCGGCGAGTGAAATCATCTCCGCGCAGGTGTTGTGCAGCGGGAAGTACATCAGGCCGGTCAGCGGGCTGTAGGCGCCGGAAGGGAAGTTCTTGCCGCCGTTGAGGCTCGGGCAAATGAAGCGCTCCTGATCGGCGCCCGTGAAGAGGTTTTCCTCGTTGATGACCCCCGCGCCCGATTCCGTGTTGACCTCGGCGATCACGTTCTGCATGACCGTTTCCCGGGCCCAGAGGAACTGGCCGGTTTCGCGGTCGACCGTGTAGACGAGACCCGTCTTGCCGGGAATGCCGGTCAGGACCCGGCGGGTCTCGCCGGGGCGCACGCGCGGGCTGATCCATTCGACCGAACCGGGGTCGGGCGTCACGGCAGTATCGATGAGCAGCCGCTCGAACGGATGATCGAGGTCCCAGTGATCGACGACATGCTGCATATACCAGACGATCTCGCCGGTATCGCCATCGAGTGCCAGTGTCGAATTGTGATACAGGTATTGCTCATCGTTGCCCGCCAGCATGAACTTTGGCGCCGGCGACGTGACCTAGGTACCGATATAAACCTGGTTCAGTTCCTGATCGAAGCTCGGGATCATCCACGTGCCGACATGGCGGCGCTCCTCGTAGGGGATATCGCCCCAGGTTTCGTCGCCGGGTTCGCCCGGAGCCGGGATTGTTCGAGTGCGCCACAGTTCCTCGCCCGTCGCGGGATCGAAAGCCGTGATCACGCAGGCCTCGGGTCCTCCCTCCGGTTCGCAGCCGCGGCCCGATACGACCCTGCCATTCGCGATGATGGGCCCGGAGGTGTGTTGCGCCCCGCGCCGGTAGTCGAGAATCTGCGTTTCCCAGGCGAGTTCGCCGGTGCGCGCATCGAGCGCGTAGGCGTAGTTGTCATTGCCGTTGTCGAAAATGTAGTTCCCGAAGATCGCGAGGTTGCGGTTGATCGACGGGAAGGGGATGTAGTCGTTGACGTCGTCGGGATAGGGCCTGCGATACTCCCAGATCAGGTCGCCGGTCGCCGCGTCCAGTGCCTGCGTGATGTCCTCGGGACCGGGGAAGTACATGACGCCGTCGTAGACGAGCGGAGTGCCTTCCTGAATTCCCGTCGACAGCGGCCGCGTCCATACGAGCTGAAGCCCGGAGACGTTGTCGCGGTCGATCTGCTCAAGCGGACTATAGGCCCAGTGATCGAGCGTGCGCCGCCAGGTCAGCCAGTCGGCCGGGTCCGGGTTCTGCACCATCTCGTCCGTGACGGGGATGAACTCGCTCTCCTGTGCGGTGGCCTGGACGCAAAGCAGGTTGCCTAGCAGCGAGGCGAGCGCCGCAATGGTCAGCGTGGCGCGGGTCGCAGGGTCGGTGAGTGTGGTACGAATCATCGTATGTTCTCCGGGTAGCTACCTGAGGGTACTTTGTCTGGTGGAGTAAACGCGTTGCGGTCAGTCAAGCGAGCGGCGGGACGCGTTCGTGCCAGTCGGTTTCTTGTTGGTAGGCGTGCGCGAGCGCGAGCACCTGTGGTTCGCCGAGTCTCGGCCCGCTGATCTGCAGTCCGATCGGCAGGCCCGAGCCGCTGAAGCCGCACGGCACGTTGATCGTCGGGATGCCGTAGATGTTGAACGGCGCGGTGTTTCGGACCGTTGACTCCGCGCCCGTCGGCGTCGTGGGACCTTCTGCGCCCACGATTCTCTCCGGCAGCGACGGAGTCGTCGGGGTGACGAGCAGATCGACCTCGTCGAATACCGCGGCAACGGCGTTTCGGGCGAGTGCGAGTTCGCGGCGCGCGTCGATGTACTCGGCGGCCGAAAAGTTTCCCGCGGCGACGATACGTTCGAGCGTTGCGGGATCGTAACGCGCGTGGTTCTCGGCGACGTCGAGGTATTCGTCGTGCCAGGCGTAGGCCTCGGCGAGGAGCACGCCGAAGTCGGGCGTGCCGGGCAGGGTGACGTCGCGGATCCCGGCGCTCAGGCCGCCGATCACGTCGAGCGCCGCTCGCGTCGCGCTCTCGATGTCAGGATCGAGCCTGAGCCAGTAGGGGTCGCGCGGCAGACCGATGCGAAGCGTTCGTGTCGGGGTATCGAGCGAGCTCGCATAGTTCGGGATGTCGGCGCGGATGCTCACGGGGTCGAGCGGGTCGTAGCCCGCGATCGCCTGCAACACCAGCGCGGCGTCCTCGACGGTTCGGCACAGCGGCCCGACGTGATCGAGGGTCTCGGAGATTGGCACGATGCCGCGGATGCTCGCAAGCCCGTGCGTCGCCTTCAGTCCCACCACGCCGCAGAATGCCGCGGGCTGACGGATGGATGCGAGCGTGTCGGTGCCGAGCGCAGCCGGGCAGAGCCGTGCGGCGACCGCGGCGGCCGAGCCGCCTGACGACCCGCCCGGGATAAAGTCGAGGTTCCATGGATTGTGCACGGGGCCGAAGTGGGTGATCGCAGAGGTGCCGCCGTAAGCGAATTCGTGCAAGTTGAGTTTGCCGAGCAGGATGGCCCCGGCGTCCTTCAGGCGCCGGTAGACCTCTGAGTCTTCGGTCGGGACACGGGCGGCGAAGAGTTCGCTCGCGGCCGTCGTCGCGATGCCGGCCGTGTCCATGTTGTCCTTCAGCGCGATCGGAACGCCGTGCAGCGGGCCGCGGCTGCGCCCAGCGTCAAGCTCGGCTTCGAGCGCACGCGCCTGCTCGAGCGCAAGTTCCGCCGTCACGGTGATGTAGGAATTGATCGCCGGGTCGAGCCGCTCGATGCGGTCGAGGTAGGCCGTGACGAGTTCGGTCGGCGAAATCGCGGCCGTGCGAATCAGGCCTGCCGCCTCGCCGATCGACAGTTCCACAGGATCGGCGGGCTGCGCGCTCGCACGCTCGGATGCAAGCAGCGCGCCTGCGGCCAGGCTGCCCGCAACGAAATCTCGACGTGTCGGCGTGTTCTCGGTCATGGTTCTCCGACCCGCGATTCTAAAGCAAAGCCGCGCTTGATCGGTAAGCACGGACCTTGCGCGAGGGGCTACGGGCCGCGCATGTGGCGGACTCTGCGTCGCAGCCCACGTCGGCGGTTTCAATTCGGCTTGACCGGCCGGCGGGGCAGCGCCTGTAATATCGACCTCTGCGAAGCTGGCGCGGCGGGAGTTCGCCGAAGCGAAGATTCGCGTTTGCAGCGACGACAAGCTGCGGATTCGCGTGTCCGGCATCGACGCGCCTGCAATGTGTCGTTACCGACGGCTACGACGCGGCGCCTGGCCGTCCCGAGGCATTTCGGAAATCGTTATGGATACGCAACGACAGATCAGCGCCGCCTGGAACTTCATTCGCGCCCTGCATCGCCGGGGCATCGAGCACGTGTTCTGCAATGCGGGCACGGACCACGTTCCGATTATCGAGGCCCTTGCCGAGATGCGCACGAGCGGCGAGCCCGTGCCCGAGTTTCACGTCGTTGCTCACGAGAACCTCGCGATAGCCATGGCGCAGGGCTACTACGGCGTCAGCGGCAAGCCCGCCGCCGTTCTCGTTCACGTTACCGTCGGCACGGCGAACGCGATATGCGGACTCATGAACGCCTGGCGCAGCTACATGCCCGTCATCCTGATGGCAGGCCACACGCCGGCGACGCAGGAAGGCTTTATCGGCTCTCGCAACGTGCCGATCCACTGGGGACAGGACAGTTTCGACCAGGGTGGGCTTGTCAGGGAGTTCACGAAATGGGACTACGAACTCAGGGCCGGACAGAACGTCGATGCGCTCGTCGACCGCGCAATAGCGATCGCGATGAGCGAGCCGCGCGGGCCGGTATACCTGGCGCTGCCGCGCGAGTTGCTCGCGACGGCCGATCCCAACGAACCTTGCGCGGTGAGCCCGGCCGCCGCACCGCCGATGCCCGATCCCGCCGCGATCGAGCGGTTGGCCAGCGCGCTCGCCCGCGCCGCGCGGCCCGCGGTCGTCACCTCGACGCTCGGCAGCGATGTGCGGGGCCGCCGAGCCCTCGAGACGATCGCGGAGCGCTACGCGATTCCCGTCGTGCAGTCCTGGCCATCGTCCGTGAACATCGCGTCCGGTCACCCGATGAACCTGCGCACCCAGGGCGCTAAATGGCTCGCCGACGCCGACATGATCGTGACCGTGGATTCGGCCGTCCCCTGGGTTCCGGTGCAGTTCAAGCCGCGTCCGGACGCCAGGGTATTCAGCCTCGCGAGCGACCCGAACTACACCATGTATCCCTACCGGGAGTTTGCGGCGACGGAAATCATCTGTGGTGCAAGTTTCGCTGCATTGCCGCTGCTGGCCGAGGCGCTCGCCGAGGAGCGATTCGACGCTGAGGCTGTCGCGGCGCGGCGGGAGGTGGTCGCGGCTGCCCAGGCCCGGGCAGCCGAGCAGCGCGCCGCGCGGATTGCAACTGCAAGGCGGAAGTCGCCTGTCGACGCCGCATGGGCGGCCGAATGCCTGAACGCCGTCCGGCCGCCGGGCAGCGTCATCGTCAATGAACTTTGTCTGCCGTTCGACCATCTGGAACTTCAAGACGGGGATGTGTTCTTCGGTGAGACCACCGCGGGCGGCCTTGGCGCCGGTCTCGGGATGAGCCTCGGCGCGAAGCTCGCCGATCCGTCACGAACGGTGATTGCAGCGGTCGGCGACGGCTCCTACATGTTCGGCAACCCGACACCGGCGCTGCTCGTGTCCCGCGCGCTCGACATCCCGACAGTGACGTTGATCGCGAACAACAATCTCTGGTATGCCGTGCGGCAGTCGACGCTCGCGAGCTATCCCGAGGGCGCGGCGGCAGCGGCCGAGGCGATGCCGCTGACGAGTTTCGGTCCGTCGCCGAGTTACGCCGGAATGGCCGAAGCCGCGGGGGCCTGGGCGGCAAAGGTCAGCGATCCGGCCGAACTCGAGGCTCAGATGCGAGCCGCATTCGAAGCGACTGCGGCCGGCCGGCCGGCGGTGCTCGAGATCGTGACGGAGCCCGGTACGCGCTGAGCCGTCCGGCTTGCCGGACGAACGGTTCGGCACGGCTGCAGATCAAGCTGCAGGTGACGCCGCAGATGAAGCCGTTTCTGCCGTCAGGGTCCAGCAGCCCGTGGCAACAGTCCCACTGCATGGGACCGAAGACCGCCTCGCCGGTCTCGGTGCGATGCGGAACTTTTGCCACGGACCGCCCGGCCCCGGCGGACCAACGCCATGAATCGTTGAGCAAAGGGCGAATCCGAAGGTTCGGATGCAGCATCGATCAGGCGCAGTGCGACTCACGCCGCGGACTGCTAGTATTCCATTACTCATTCAGGCAACTCGGTCGATAACCATGCAAAAGAAAACGATCACCATAACGATGGCTCTGACGGTTTGTGGACTCCTCGGTGCCGGCGCGGCGCTGACCCAGCCGCCGACGGGGCCTATGTCCTTTTTCATCACGAGTAACGGTTCCGGCAACGGCGGCGACCTCGGCGGTCTCGAAGGCGCCGACGCCATCTGCCAGAGCCTGGCCGAAGGCGTCGATCAGGGGCACCTCACGTGGCGCGCGTATCTCAGCACGCAGGGAGACGACGCGGTCAATGCACGCGACCGGATCGGCCCGGGCCCCTGGTTCAACGCCAACGGCAACCAGATCGCGCCGAACGTCGATGCGCTGCACAGCATGATGCACCGCATGAGCGGGTACACCGGACGTGACGAGAACGGCAATGCGATTCCCGGCAGCGGCACTTCGCCGAACCGGCATGACATCCTGACCGGCTCGCAGCCCGACGGCACCGCGTATCCGGCCGGCGATGACATGACCTGCAGCAACTGGACGAGCAGCAGCGACGAGGAAGGCAACAAGGCCAGAGTCGGGCATCACGACTACGCTGCCTGGGGATCGGCCCACGATTCCAGGGGTTGCAGCCAGGCCGCGCTGGTCAGCACCGGCGGTGACGGCCTGTTCTACTGCTTCGCCCTTCCGCAATAGCGTTCGCAATCGCGCTTCGGCGGAATCGGTCCTGCCTTTGCCCGGAGATGCCGGGCTGAATCGGGGAGAGCGGCCGCGTCGTCAGCCGGTCTGCGCCGCCGCGAACGTAGCGCTGCGGCACGACCGGTAGTTTCGCGACGTCAACCGGTGTCGAGTTGCTCCGGAGGTTGGCCGACGGCATCGTGCCCGCTCGCGCGAGCGGCGCTTTGAGATAGCCCATCGCGCCGGATCAAGCGCTCGACCAGCCAGACCGCGCCGTTCAAATCGCGCGGCAGGGCGTCGGATTCCACTTCGAGTCGTCCGGTTCGCGCTTGAACTGCGAACTGACGACGAGCCGTTCGGTGAGCATCTCGGGATCGTCGACGATCGTCGTAAGCAGCAGCCACTGCTCACCGTGCGGCAGATCGAGTCGATCGAAGTACTCGGTGAGCAGTGCATCGGCGCTGTAGGGCACCCCGTTCTTGCGCAGGTATCCCGGCGACAGCCTGGTCGTCTTCACGGCAAGCGAGCCGGGTCCGCCCGGCTGCGGCGCGACCGTCCCGCCGGTACCGCCGCGAAACCCTCGGTTCTGTGCGAGTTTCTGCCACTCGGCGAACGAGTGTCCCTGGCTGCTCGGCGGGCCCGACGCATCGGGCGCGTCGAAATGCAGCAGTCGCGTTTGCCGACCGGCATCGAATTCCAGCTTCAGCGTCTCGTCATCCTCCCAGGAAATGCGCATGCGTCCCGGCATGCGCGTGACGCCCGGCGCGCCATAAGCCTTGCACTCTTCGCCATTGGCGATGTCCGCCTGCGGGTCCCATTCATCGGCCAGTGCGCGTGCGGTCGCCGTCAGCGGCAGGCTTTCGTAGTCTCCCTTCGGCGCCGTCATCATGCGGTGGCGCCAGTCTTCGCCGACTACGGAAACCCAGGTGCCGGTCAGGTCAAGCGCGGCGCCTTCGCGGCCCGAAAGCGGCGGTGCGCCGCCGCCGAACTGGGCGCGTGCGGCAGTTACGGAGCAGGCGATACAAAGCACGGCGAGCAGGACCGACGTGCGACGGACCAGGCGTTCGGAACACGCAACTCCGGTTCGATTCATTCGGCGTACTCCTCGTAGATGGTTTCGATAAACCGCTCCGTGGACCAGAGCGTCGAATCGATGCCGTAGCGGCCGTCGTAGTCAAACGTGGGTTGCGCGGCCTTGACCTGCTCCGGCGTCATTCCCATGTCGATGAGTGCCACGATCCGGTCGCGAATGATCGTGAGCATGTCGCGATAGTTGACCACCTCATATTCGTCCGAGATCGCACCGTGGCCGGAAATCGCAAGTGTGCCACCTTCTTCGTTGCGGTCCGGGATCATGAGATCGAGCAACTCGTTGAGCGCATCGATGATGCCCTGCAGGCTGCCGCCGCGTGCGACATCGATGAACGGGTAGCTCGTGGTCAGGTAGACATCGCCCGTGGCGATGACGTCGGAGCGCCTGAACCAGACGATGCTGTCGCCATCGGTGTGCGCGTTGGGCTGATGGCGGAGCTGGATCGATTCGCCATTGAAGTACATGTCGAACTTGTCGACATGGTAGGTATCGATCGGCCAGGAACGGACCGGCAGGTCGATCGGGTCTTCGATGGCGCCGCTGAGCCGGTGCAGCACCGTCTCGTGGGCGTAAATCGGAACTACGGGTTCGCTTCTGAGCGCGTCCCGAAAACCCTCGTTGGTACCGGCAGCGCCGATCGTTCCATTGCCACCGGTGTGGTCCGGATGCACGTGCGTGTTGACAACGAAGCGAATCGGCCTGTCGCTGAGGGTGCGGATTGCAGCGAGCACTCGCTCGGCGTTCTCCGGCAGACCCGTATCGACCACCAGCACCCCGTCGTCGCCGGTCTGCACCGCGATATTGCCGCCGGCCCCTGCAATGAGGTAGACGTTGCCCTGCACCGGGATGACACTCAGCGCCGGGGGCTCCTCGCCGTCGCGGCTGTCGTCCTGTGCGAGCGATGCGGCTGCGATGGCGAGCAGGGGCAGCGCGCCTGCCCAGCGTCGATACGCTCGCGAGTTCACTGCGCATCCTCGCTGAGCAGGCGCTTAAGTACCTCCTGGTACTCCGGGTACATCTGCTCGGCGCCGCCGCGCGTGGCTTCCCAGGGTATGCCTGACTCCTCCGAGAAATCGCGCAGCAGCGGATTGGCGCCGGGCAAGTAGTGCGGAACATAGCCGCGCGGTCGGTCAAGTTCCACGCGCGCCGAACAGGGGTACGGACCCATCCGGTAGCCGGTGTGTGCCTGCCAGGCGACGCTGCGCACCGACGGCTCTTCCAGGTAGACCGGGTCGTCGACAACCGTCACCAGTTGCAGGATGTCCTCGTGCAGGATCCAGTACTGCGTGATCTTCGCCAGATCGCTGCGCGGGACTCCGTTGCGGCGAATCCAGCCCTCCTTCACGTGGGAGATGTCGACGACGAGAATGTCGCCCTTCCAACGGCCCACCGAATGGCCCATCCAGGTGCGCGGGGCCTGTTCGGGCGGGTGCTCGCGGCCGTCCATCCAGATCGTCTGGGTCGTATTCATCCACGCAAAGGTCAGGTGCCAGGCGATGACGTCGTAGGACACCGGGTCATGGTCTGCGGTGATGAGCATGCTGGCGGGACCCAGCGGCGCATAGTCGATCGGGTGCGGTTCGCACTGATGCTCGGGGACCGTCCACTGGTCAGGACTCCAGGTGTCGGCACGCAGCCGGGCCGCATCGTTGATCGGCAAGCCCGTATAGTCGCCGATCTGCGGTCCTCCGCCGCGCTCGCCCCGGTCTTCGTGCTGGCGTTGAGCCCAGGACCCGGCCAGGTTGAATTGCGCAGGGGCCGGTAAAGCGCAGAGCGCGGCGCCGGCCATGATGACAATTGAGACTTTCTTCACATGCCGACTCCACACGATAGGCGCGATTTCCAGTTTCGATTGTAGCTGGCTCTATTCGAAGGCCGGTTCAAACAACTCGGACATTCCGTCGATCAGGTCGCCCTCCGGCAGAAACGGCGGGCAACCCGTTCTGTAAATACCCGCTTTGGCCTGTTCGACGCAATGCTCCTGTACGCGCAACCGGCCTGGTGCGAGGAAATCCAGCATCACCTGGTGCGTCATTACGCCGAAGTGATTCGACGACACGGTTTCCACTTCGAGATTGTAGAGTTCGAGATTCTGTATGTAAGCATCGGCCCACCACCTGACGTGCGTTCAGCCGGTCGCGCCGCCGCGAACGTAACGATGCGGAACTACCGGTAGTCTCGCGACTTCGACGGGAATCGCGTTGCCGCGGACGCTGGCCGACAGCAGCTTGCCCGGTCGCGCGATCGGCGATTGGACATAGCCCATGGCCACCGGCGCGCCGAGCGTGGGGCCGAAGCCGCCGCTCGTCACGCTGCCGGCGTGCGAACCGTCCGGGCCCTGCAACACGCTGCCGGCCCGCAACGGAACACGCGACTGCGGCAGCAGCGCCACGCGCCGCCGCGCCGCGCCCCCGGCGAGCTGCCGCTCGACGACGGCCGCGCCCGGATAGCCGCCCGGTCGCGCGCCGCCGGCACGACGGGACCTCGCAACGGTCCACGAGAGTCCCGCTTCGACCGGCGTCGTGGTCGTATCCAGGTCCTGACCGTACAGGCAAAGACCCGCTTCGAGCCTGAGCGAATCGCGTGCGCCGAGACCGATCGGTTCGACTTCATCGTGACTCAGCAACTCGCGCGCCAGCGCCTCGGCCCGCGCCGCATCGACCGAAATCTCGAAGCCGTCCTCGCCGGTGTAGCCGGAGCGGCTCACGCGGCATTCGCCGCCCGCGAGCGACACGTCCGCGATACTCATGAATCCAAGCGACGCGGTTTCCGGCGCATATCGCGCGAGTACGCCGGCGGACGCCGGACCCTGCAGTGCGAGCAGCGCGCGCTGGTCCAGCACTTCGATCGTGCAATGCCCGCCGATGTGCTCGCGCAAATGATCGATGTCGGCCGACCTGGTCGCGGCGTTGACGACGACCAGGAGATCACCGGTGAGGTTCGCGACCATGCAGTCGTCGACGACGCCGCCTGCGTCGTTGGTCAGAAGCGCATAGCGCTGCCGGCCGTCGGGCAGATCCACGATGTCGGCCGGCGTCAGCGTCTCGAGTGCGGCGGCCGCTTCAGAGCCGCCAAGCCGCAATTGTCCCATGTGCGAGACGTCGAACAGGCCTGCCTTCGTGCGCGCGTGCGTGTGTTCCTTGATGATGCCGGTCCGATACTGCAGCGGCATCGAGTAGCCCGCAAACGGCACCATCCTTGCACCAAGCGCGACGTGCAACTCGTGGAGCGGGGTTTGCGAGAGTTCGGACATGTAGCCTCGGGAGCGTCAGAAGGACCTGCGCAAGGCGCTGGAGCGGGTAATCGAACCATGCGGCAGCGCGTGAAGCGAGGTCTGCAAGAGTGCGGACAAGCTGCCTGGGTAGCGAACGGAACCGCGCGCTCCGGTCGTCGATTCGAGAATCTTGGGCGTATTCATGTATCCAGGGCGAATCCGAACGGGCACGACGCTGCCGAACCGGGCTGCGCTCATGCGGCCTCCGGATCCGACTCGTAGGCAGACATCGCAGGACAGGAGCACACGAGATTCCGGTCGCCGTAGGCGCTGTCGACGCGGCCGACCGGCGGCCAGTACTTCGCATCGCGCAGGCTTTCCACGGGAAACGCGGCCTGCTCGCGCGTATAGCCGTGCGTCCAGTCAGCCGCAAGGTCGAGCGCCGTGTGCGGCGCATTCACGAGCGGATTGTTGTCCGTCTCGAACTCGCCAGTGGCGATGGCGTCGATTTCCTTGCGGATCGCAATCATCGCTTCGCAGAACCGGTCGAGTTCGCGCCTGGATTCGCTCTCGGTCGGTTCGATCATGAGCGTGCCCGCGACCGGGAACGACATCGTCGGGGCGTGAAAGCCGTAGTCGATGAGTCGCTTGGCCACGTCTTCGACGGTTATGCCCGTTTGCGCCTTGACGGGCCGCAGATCCAGCACGCACTCGTGAGCGACCATGCCGTTCTCGCCGGTATAGAGCACGGGAAAATGCGGTGCGAGACGATGCGCGACGTAGTTCGCGTTCAGGATCGCGATCTCCGTGGCCTTGCGCAGCCCGTCGCGGCCCATGAGCCTGATGTAGGCCCAGGAGATCGGCAGGATGCCCGCGCTGCCGTACGGTGCCGCGGCGACCGCGCCGGTGCCGGCCAGGCCCGTGACGCCGTGCCCGGGCAGGAACGGCTTGAGATGCGTCTTGACACCGATCGGCCCCATGCCGGGTCCGCCGCCCCCGTGCGGGATGCAGAACGTCTTGTGCAGGTTGATGTGCGAGACATCGCCGCCGATCTCGGCCAGCGAACTCAAGCCGACCATGGCGTTGAGATTGGCGCCGTCGATGTAGACCTGACCGCCCGCCAGATGGACGATTTCGCAGACCTCGCGGATCGCGGGCTCGAAGACGCCGTGAGTGGACGGGTAGGTAATCATGATCGCGCCGAGCCGGTCGGCGTGCTCGGCTGCTTTGGACCGGACGTCGGCAACATCGACATTGCCGTCTTCGTCGCAGGCGACGACGACGACCCGCATACCGGCGAGTTGGGCGCTGGCCGGGTTCGTACCGAGCGCGGAACTGGGAATCAGGCAGACGTCGCGATCGGGCTCGCCGCGGCTCGCGTGATACGCACGGATCGCGGCAAGGCCCGCGTATTCACCCTGGGAACCGGCGTTCGGCTGCAGCGACACCGCGTCGTAGCCCGTGCATGCGCAGAGCATCTGCTCGAGTTCCGCCATCAGCCGCCGGTAGCCCACGCTCTGCTCGCGCGGCGCGTACGGGTGCAGCGACCCGAATTCGCTCCAGGTGATGGGCGCCATTTCCGTCGTCGCATTGAGCTTCATCGTGCACGAGCCCAGCGGAATCATGCCGCGATCAAGCGCAAGGTCCCTGCCGGCCAGCCTTGCCAGGTAGCGCAGCATCGCAGTTTCCGAATGATGATCGTTGAAGACGGAATGCGTGAGAAAGGAGGATTGCCTGGACAGAGCGTCCGGCAGCAGTTGCGGCGCGGTTGCCGCGACAGTATCGAACTCGGGCGGCCGGTCGCCGGCGGCCGAGAACACGCCAAGGAGGGCCTCGACGTCGGCGCGCGTCACGGTCTCGTCGAGTGAAACGCCGACCCTGCCGGCATCGATTGCCCGCAGGTTGATCCTGGCCGCTCGCGCGGCCGCATGCACGGCGTCGGCGCGGCCGGCCACGTCGACGGTCAGCGTGTCGAAGGCAGTTTCGTTCGCGACTGCAAGGCCCATCCGGCGCAAGCCTTCCGCGAGGATCGCGGTGAGCCGGTGGACGCGCCGGGCGATCGTCCGCAATCCCTCCGGACCGTGATAACTGGCATACATCGCAGCGATGACGGCGAGCAGGACCTGAGCGGTACAGATATTGCTTGTGGCCTTCTCGCGGCGGATGTGCTGCTCGCGGGTCTGAAGAGCGAGTCGATAGGCGGGCTGGCCGCTCGCATCGACCGAAACGCCGACCAGGCGGCCCGGCACAGCGCGCTTGTGCTGCGCGCACGTCGCAAAGTAGGCCGCGTGCGGGCCGCCGAAGCCGAGCGGTACGCCGAATCGCTGGGTCGTACCGACGGCAACATCCGCGCCTTGCTCGCCCGGCGGCGTGAGCAGCGTGAGGCTCAGCAGGTCCGCGGCAACGACAGCGAGCGCGCCGTGCTCGTGAGCCGCGGCGATCGCCGCGGAGTGATCGCGAACGTGGCCGTCCGTTGCCGGGTACTGAAGCAGCAGCCCGAAGTAGTCATCGCCGTCGAAGTCGCTGCGTTCATCGCCGACGACGACCTCGAACCCAAGCGGTTGGGCGCGCGTTTGAACGACTTCGATGGTCTGCGGCAGGCAATCGCGCGAGACGAAGAAGCGCGATCCCGGGTTCCTGCTCACGCGCCGGCAGAACGTCATCGCTTCGGCTGCGGCCGTCGCCTCGTCGAGCAGCGACGCATTGGCGATTTCGAGCGCGGTCAGGTCCGCGACCATCGTCTGAAAATTCAGCAGCGCCTCGAGACGGCCCTGGGAAATCTCCGGTTGATAGGGCGTGTAGGCGGTATACCAGGCCGGATCCTCAAGGACGTTCCTGAGAATCACCGCGGGCGTGTGTGTCCCGTAGTAACCCATGCCGATGAACGACCTGAAGACATCGTTGTCGGCGGCCATGCCGCGCAGTTTCTCGATCGCTTCCACCTCGCTGACCGCGCAATCGAGCGGCAGCGGTTGTCGCGACAGGATATTCGCGGGAACGGCCCGCTCGATCAGCGCGTCGAGTGTCTCGAGCCCGAGCGAGTCCAGCATGGCCCGCGTCTCGGCGGCATCGGGACCGATGTGCCGCCTTGCGAAGTCGTCTCGCTGCTCGAGCGCTTCAAGGTCGGTGTCCGGGTTGACTGTAGCCGAGGGCACGGTGGCCAATGTCGTTGCAGCGGTTTACAGCGTGCCGATCAGCTCATCGTATGCGGTCTGATCGAGCAACGCCTCGGGTTCGTACGGCGCGTCGGGCCGGACCTTGATGAACCAGCCGGCTCCCAGCGGGTCCGCGTTGACGGTCTCGGGCGAGTCGGCAAGGTCATCGTTGACGGCCACGACCTCGCCGCTCAGCGGCATCCTGATGTCGGCTGCGGACTTGACCGACTCGATCACGCAGGCCTCGTCGCCTTCGGTAACCCGAGCGCCCGTTTCGGGCAGTTCGACGAAGACGATATCGCCGAGCTGCTCCTGGGCATATTGCGTGATTCCAATCGTGACCGTGCCGTCATCCTCGTGACGAAGCCACTCGTGATCGTCCGTGTATCGAAGTTCCGTCATGCCGTGCCAATGGGAGCTTTGCGGAAGGCGGCACTTTACCATCGGCGGCGCGGGCCAAGCCATACCGAACCACTCCGCATATGGTGTGACCTCGCGTCACTGGCATATGTTCCCGGGCTCGGTCATCACCTCGTGTGCACCACAGCTTGTACTGCACAATTTCGTGGCTGTGAGCGGGCGATGCGCTGGTAAGGAAACCTGTGCTCGGTACGTATGCTGCTAGAATGATCCGGATGCCAGCTACCGAAGGACTCGGCCGCGTTCGCCCGGGCTGCCTCGACGCGATCGCGCGACTGCACGGGGTTCGGTATGCCCGCAGTTCAATCGTGAGCAGCGAGGTAGCGCGATGCACGGGCCGACGCCTGAAGTAACAAGAACAACCATCCAGCGCCACAAGCCGCCCGGCCGCACGGCGACGATCGATGCCAACCAGGCCGTCGCCCGAATCGCGTACAAGACGAACGAAGTCTGCATCATCTATCCCATTACACCGGCCTCGCCGATGGGCGAGCATGCCGATTCTTGGGCGACCCAGGACAGGAAAAACATCTGGGGCATCGTGCCCGACGTCACCCAGATGCAAAGCGAGGGCGGCGCGGCGGGCTCCGTGCACGGAGCGCTTCAGACGGGGGCGCTGACGACGACGTTTACGGCATCGCAGGGCCTGCTGCTGATGATCCCGAACATGTACAAGATCGCGGGCGAACTGACGTCGACCGTGTTTCACATCGCGTCGCGCTCCGTTGCCGCGCAGGCGCTGTCGATCTTCGGCGACCACCAGGACGTCATGGCCGCGCGCCAGACCGGTTTCGCAATGCTGTGCGCGACTTCGCCGCAGCAAGCGCAGGACATGGCGCTGATTTCCCAGGCGGCGACGCTCGAAAGCCGAGTCCCGTTCGTGCATTTCTTCGACGGATTCAGGACTTCGCACGAGATCAACTCGATCGAGCTCATCGAGAACGAGCAGATCCGGGCGATGATCGAAGCCGACCACGTCCACCAGCATCGCGGCCGGGCGCTCAATCCCGAACGCCCGTTCATCAGGGGCACCGCGCAGAATCCGGACACGTATTTCCAGGCCCGAGAGACCGTCAATCCCTACTATGCGGCGACTCCGGGCATCGTTCAGTCGTGCATGGACCGCTTCGCGTCGCTGACCGGGCGCCAGTACGAGCTTTGCGACTACTAGGGCTCGCCCGAGGCGGAGCGCGTCATCGTCGTGCTCGGCTCCGCCGGCAATGTCGTCAAGGAGACGATCGACTATCTCGCGTTGTCGGGAGACGACCGGCTCGGCGTCATCAAGCTTCATTTGTACCGTCCGTTTCCGGCCGCCGAACTCGTCGCGAAGCTTCCCGCAACGACGAAGGCCGTTGCCGTGCTCGACCGGACCAAGGAGCCCGGTGCGCGCGGCGAACCGCTCTACAAGGACGTCGTCGCGGCGCTCGCCGAGGCGTACACGGACGGCAGCCTGCCATGCGGGCATCTGCCGGTGATCACCGGCGGGCGCTTCGGCCTTTCGTCGAAGGACTTCACGCCGGCGATGGCCAAGGGCCTCTTCGACGAACTTTCGAAGGACCGGCCAAAGAACCACTTCACGATCGGCATCAACGACGACGTGAGCCACACGAGCATCGACTTCGATTCGGACTTCATCGTCGAACTGCCCAACGTTTTCCAGGCGATGTTCTACGGCCAGGGCGGCGACGGCACGGTCGGTTCGATCAAGAACACCGTGCAGATCATCGGCAACGACACGGGTCTCGAAGCGCAGGCGTACTTCTACTACGACTCGAAAAAAGCCGGTTCGCAGCCGATCTCCCAACTGCGGTTCGGGCCGGAGAAAATCGAGTCGCCGTATTACATCCAGAAGGCCGACTTCGTGGCCTGCCACCTGTTCAGCTACCTCGAAAAGAACGACGTGCTCGAGTTCGCCGCGGACGGTGGGACGTTCCTCCTCAACAGCGAATACGGCAAGGATGAGGTCTGGGACCGCCTGCCCCGCGAGGTGCAGCGCACGATCATCGAAAAAGGGCTGAAGCTCTACGTGATCGACGGCTACAAGGTGGCCGAGGACGCCGGGCTTGGCCGTCGGATCAGCACGGTCATGCAGACCTGCTTCTTTGCGATCTCAGGCATCCTGCCGCGCGATGAAGCGATCGAGAAGATCAAGACAGCCATACACAAGACGTTCATCCGCAAGGGCGAGAAGATCGTCGAGATGAACTACGTGGCTGTCGACAGCACGCTTGAGAATCTGCACAAGGTCGTCGTGCCGCAGAAGATCACGAGCACTTTCAACATGCCGTCGCCGGTCCTGCCCGGCGCGCCCGACTTCGTGCGCGATGTGATCGGTCCGATGATCGCCGGACACGGCGACCGGCTGCCTGTCAGCGCGCTGCCCGTGGACGGTACCTATCCGTCGGGCACAACGGCCTGGGAGACCAAGGATCTGACCACCGAGATTCCCGTTTGGGAACCGGAGATCTGCGCACAGTGCGGCAACTGCGAGATCGTCTGTCCGCATGCCGTAATCCGCATGAAGAGCTACGACGAGAGTGCGCTCGAAGACGCGCCCGAGGCCTTCAAGGCGATCCGACTGAAGGGCCGCGGCGTCGATCCGAGTCAGCGCTACACGCTGCAGATCGCGGCGGACAGTTGCACGGGCTGCGCGCTTTGCGTCGCCGCCTGTCCCGTCGACGATCCGCAACGGCCCGACTTCAAGGCCATCAACATGGCGCGCAAGGCGCCGATCCTCGACCAGGAGCGCGACAACTGGGAGTTCTTCAAGAACCTGCCGATCATGGAACGCGGCGACCTTACGACGCTCAGGATGCGCGAAACCCAGATGATGACGCCGCAGTTCGAGTTCTCCGGCGCCTGCGCAGGCTGCGGCGAGACGCCGTATCTGAAGCTCCTGACGCAGTTGTTTGGCGATCATCTTTACATCGCGAACGCGACCGGCTGCTCGTCGATATTCGGCGGCAACCAGCCGACGACGCCCTGGGCTACGGATACCCACGGGCGGGGACCGGCCTGGGCCAATTCGCTGTTCGAAGACAACGCGGAATTCGGCTACGGCTTCCGCGTGACACTCGACAAGCTCGGCGAATATGCCCGCCACGCGCTCGAGGAACTCGCGCCCGCGGTCGGCGAGGACCTCGCGAGCGAGATTCTCAATGCCGCGCAGCAGACGGGCACCGACCTCGATGCGCAGCGCGGTCGCCTCACGGAGCTTCGCAACCGCCTCGAGCAGATTCCCGATCCCAGGGCCAAGGACCTGCATGCCCTCGCCGATCACCTGCTCGAACGCGTCGTGTGGATCGTCGGCGGCGACGGCTGGGCCTATGACATCGGTTTCGGCGGGCTCGACCACGTGCTCGCGAGCGACCGCGACGTCAACATCCTCGTCATGGATACCGAGGTCTACTCGAACACGGGCGGACAGAAATCCAAGGCCACGCCGCGGGCCGCGACAGCGAAGTTCGCGACGGGCGGCAAGTTCGTGGCCAAGAAGGACCTCGGCATGATCGCGGTCGATTACGGCCACGTCTACGTCGCCCAGATCGCCTTCGGCGCGGATCCCAAGCAGACGGTCAAGGCCATGCAGGAGGCCACGGCACACAAGGGGCCCTCGCTTCTCGTCGCCTACGCGACCTGCATCGCGCACGGCTTCGATCTGACCTACACGATCGAGCACATGCGGGCAGCCGTCGAGAGCGGCTACTGGCCCCTGTACCGCTTCAACCCGAACCTCGGGCCGCTCGGCCGCAATCCCATGGAGCTCGATTCGGCGGAGCCGAGCATCAGCTTCAAGGATTACGCGTCGATGGAGAACCGCTACCGGGTACTTGCGAAGGCGAATCCCGATGAGGCCGAGGAACTCATGGAACTCGCCCAGGCCGATGTGCTCAAGCGCTGGCAGCACTACCAGCGCCTGGCGGAAGGAGTCGTTGCCTGATGGCCGCGAAACCGCGCGCGCTCGAGATTCGACCGGGCCCGCATCGCTTGCCGCACTTCTCGCTGTCGCGCGAGGACGGCTACGCGAACCAGCCCAAGGACATGGACTGGCTCGACACGAACATCCCCTGCCAGGCCGCCTGTCCGGCGCACACGCGCATCCCCGACTACCTCGGCGAGATCCACAAGGGCAATTACGACGAAGCCTATTTCATCAACCTCGTGGACAACGTCTTTCCGGGCGTGCTTGGCCGCGTGTGTTCGCGGCCGTGCGAGGACGTCTGCCGGCACGGCCGCGAAGGGCTCGGCGAACCCGTCGCGATCTGCTTCTCCAAGCGTGCAGCGTCGGATCTCGGCAGCGGCAAGCTCGTGGTCCTCGATCCGCTGTATCCGGAGACGGGCAAGACGGTCGCCATCGTCGGCGGCGGTTGCGCGGGGCTGACCGCCGCGCGCGAACTTGCGCTCTACGGTCATAAGCCGACCGTGTTCGAGAAGTACTCGTTGCCGGGCGGCATGATGAACCAGGGCATTCCCGAGTTCCGTCTGCCGCGCGACATCATCGACAACGAGATCGAGCAGATCCGCCGCCTCGGCGTCGAGATCCTCTGCAAGCAGGACATCGGTGTCGACACGACGATCGAAGAGCTCATGCAGTCGTATGACGCTGTCGTCATTGCGGCCGGAACGCTTGACCCGAACATCATCGATCTGCCCGGCAAGGATCTCGGCGGTATCCGCCACGGACTCGACTTCCTGCTCGAAGCCAACGAATCGGGGGAGTCCGAACTCGGCCGGCGCGTGATCGTGGTCGGCGGCGGCTTCACGGCCATGGACTGCGCGCGCACGGCGTTGCGCCTGGGTACCGAGCCGAGCGTCTACTACCGGCGCTCCCGCGAGGAGATGTCGGTCACGAAGGATGAGATCGACGAGCTCATTCACGAGCAGATACCGCTCGAGCTCATGGTGGGTCCGACGGCGTATCTCGGCAATGGCGAAGGAACGATCGAGCAGATGCGCTTCATCCGCAACGAGCTCGGCGCGCCCGATTCGAGCGGCCGCCGGCGTCCCGTCGCGATCGAAGGCAGCGAGTTCGAAGTCGGTGTCGACACGATCCTGCTCGCCACGGGCCAGTGGCAGGACACGGCGTGGCTCGGTGACGCCATCGCGCCGAAGGTGCTCGATAATAACGGCTGGATCAGGCCGGGATCGCCCGTTGCGACCGATCTGCCGGGCCTCTTTCTGGCCGGCGACTACTCGATCGGCGCATCGACGCTGATCGAGGCGATCGGCCACGCGAAGCAGTGCGCGCGCGCCGTCGATGAGTTCCTCGTGGGCGAGCCGCGCGTGCTTGACGTTGCGAGGATCACTGGCGGCTCCACCGAGACCGGGCGGGTGCCCGAGATGGACGACATCGCGCGCGTGCCTATGCCGACGATCCCGCTCGTCGAACGCTCACTGAAGGCCGAGGTCGAGACCGGTTACACGCCCGCGCTTGCCAACCGCGAGACGATGCGCTGCTATCTGTGCCACTTCAAGTTCGAAATCGACAACGACATCTGCATCTATTGCGAGAAGTGTCTGGAGGTCAAGCCGCACGACAACTGTATCGTTCGCGTCGACGATCTGGAGTATGATGCCGACGGCCGCATCGTCGGCTACGAGGACGCGGCGGATCGAACGCCGCACCACTACAACCTGCTCTACATCGACCAGGATGAGTGCACGCGCTGCGGCCGTTGCGAGAAGGTCTGCCCCGTCGAGTGCATCTCGATCCAGAAGGTCACGCGCAATGTCGAGCGTGCCTGCGATGTGAGCAAGCGCGTCAAGGCTTGAGGGGCCGGACATGGTTGGAGGCACAGGGATGGCAGTGCGGGTCGTGACGGCTGCCTTGAGGCTGGCGCTGCTCGCCGCCTGTTCTTGCAGCATGTTCCTCGTCAGCGGATTTGCCGCCGGGCAGGGGAGAACTCTGACCGAGATCGACGTCCCGGTGGCGCCGATTGAAGCTGACGATTCGCCCGTGTTGGTGGCGCGGGAACCGTCAATCGAAGCCGACAGCCTCGCGGCGATCACGGCACAACAGTCGGCCGGTGTGACCGAGGAAGTCATCGTGCGCGGCCAGACTCCGGGGGCGCTGCGAATCCAGATCGAACTCGCCGAAGAGGCGGTCTACGATCGCTTCAACGAGATCAACAGCAACGACGAGTTCGACATTCACTGCGAGGAGGTCGCGTTTACGGGCTCGAGGATGCTCACGCGCTTTTGCCAGCCCAACTTCTGGCATGCGACGGAAGAGGCCATTGCATACGAGACGGTCCGTTTGCTTCAGGGTTCCGCCTTCTCGATGCCGACTGGCATATTCCGGGGCGAAGCGCACTACAAGCGCCAGCTCATGCGAGAGGAGATCGAGCGGCTGGCGCGCGAGGACGAGGAGATTCTCGAGGCGCTGCGGCATCTGAATTTGCTGACCGTCGGGGACGAGCCCGAATAGCCTGCCGACCCTCGCCCACGCGCTCGCGGGGCATTTGCCGGCAACGATCTGCAGGTCGGTCAGACCGGCCCATCGCCCGCGCGCTCGCGCTCGCGGGGCATTTCCGCCGGGCCGCCGGCGCCGCTCGACAGTTCACCGGGACCGATTTCCCAGCCACCTGTGCGGCTGTCGGGGCATTTCGCGCCGTGCCTCGGAAAACCATCGTCGCTGCTTCATCGGGCAAGCCTTGTCCACTGGCTTGAATGTGGTTGCACAATTGCAACATCGATAATCCCCCAGTTTTCCCTGCATGGCTTTTGCAAGTGCTTGGCGCAACCGTGCGCAGTGTGTATATTCGGGGCAGAACAACAATCGTATCGCCGGATTGCAGACAATCTCAGGTGTCGCAGCCGGCGTTATTGGGATCGATACTGACCGGACCGGGGGACACCTGATGAAGAGAACGACCGGAGCGGGCCGCCGTCCGCGCTTGCACGCATTGTCCAGGGGGATTTCCGACGCGCTTCGGAGGCCGTCATCGGCAGGATTGAGGCCGACGATACTCTCGGCCTCCGGCGGAGCGATCATGGGCATGGCGCTAGCCGTCACGCCCGTAACTCCCGCTACGGCTCAGGATGATGCCGTGCTCGAGGAAGTTACGGTCACAGGCTCGCGCATCCGTCGCCAGGACTTCACGGCGAACGCACCGATCCAGACAGTCGACGAGCAGCTTTTCGACAATACGTCGTCAATCGGTGTCGAGACGGTTCTGAACCGGCTGCCGCAGTTCGTGCCGGCGGTGACCCAGTTCACGACGACTGATGTGCAGCAGACGGCCACGAACACCGTTGGCGTATCGACGGTCAGCCTGCGCGGACTCGGCCCGAACCGGAACCTCGTTCTGATCAATGGCCGCCGTGCCATGCCTGTCGATCCGACAATGATCATCGATACCAACTCGATTCCCGCGTCCGCGATATCGCGCGTCGAGGTGATCTCGGGTGGCGCCTCGGCCGTGTACGGCGCCGACGCCGTCGGCGGCGTCGTCAACTTCATCCTCAAGGACGATTTCGAGGGCGCCAGTGTCGACATTCGCTTCGGCGATACGCAGCATGGCGGCAATCAGGAGGTCACGGTCTCGGGCCTCATCGGCGCGAACGTTGCGAACGATCGCGGCAACGTGATGCTTGGCGTCGAGCGTGCGACCCGGTCGCTGCAGCGTGAGTGGCAACGTGACTGGCGCGTCGCGGATTTTGCCAATCCGAACGTCGGGGGTGGCACGTTCGTCTGGGGAAGCTCGCCCTGGCTGAGGAACGAAGCGGCTTTCTCCAACCCGCCTGCTCCTCCTCCCGGTTATAGCAACAACTGGCCGGCGCAGAACCGGGCAGCAATGGCCGCGAGAGACGGCTGGGTCGATCAGACCCCGTTGGGGACGGCGACCGGCGTCGACGAGATTTTCGACGAGCTGCCGCCAGGCACGATCTCACCCAACGTCAACGGCACGAATTTCCGCGTCAACGACGACGGCACGATTTACACGGGCCACGGTTTCGGTTCCCAGAATTACAGCCCCAGTCGCGCACCGGGCGGCTACCGCTTCAATGGTCCGGTATACGACCCGAATGACCCCACGTCGGGCGGCGATCACTGGGGCAACTATGAAGGCCTGCCGGTGTTCGTTCGCCACCCGAGCGGAGCCATCAAGGAAAACAATTTTTACCGCTGGTCGTCCTCGCCGCTCGAGCGGCTATCGGCGTTCGGTAGCGGTCAATTTGAAGTTACCGATAACGTCAGGGTGACGGCGCAGGCCCAGTTCACGCGCACCCAGACCGAGTCGAGCCTCGGAAATACGGCCGCCAACATCAACCAGTGGGCTGCCGCGATCCCGTTCGGGAATGAGGTCTACCGCGGCAACAACCAGCCGCTCTTCCCGGGCAATTCGCCAGATCGCAGCATCTACGACATTCCGGATTCGCTGATCGATGTGAACGGAAACGGCATCGCCGATGCCGGCGACATGACGCACTCGGCATACACGATCGATGGCCGCTTCGGTGTCGAATGCGATGCGCAGCCGACGCAGGCAAGGCCCTGGCTCGACGGTCTGCCCGGCTGCACGATGTCGGAAGCCTGGCCGACCTCGGCGGAGGTCTACAACCTCTTCATGAGCCGGCCGGATCCCAGCCGCATACTTTGGGGGAACCGTTCGCCGGATTATCTCAGGGAGGCAATCGGCGCCGGGCGCTCGACAACGAACACCACGACGACGATGAATTTCTCGCTGGGGCTCGAGGGCGAACTGCCGGGCGGCAATGAGTTCTGGGATGTCACGGTCTCGACGGGCCGCTCGGCCAACATCGTCTACCAGAACGGCTCGGTCAGGCTC
>JAQAJI010000089.1 GCA_028278665.1 Candidatus Rariloculus versatilis | reverse complement strand
ACACCGCCGGACCCGGCGCCGTACCAGCGGGCCGTGCAGGGCAGGGCGCAAGCGGCCGCCTGATCGATGGCGTCCGGACAACAGCCGGGGCAAATGGAGTTGTCCCGGATCGAACGGCTCCCGGGAGAGGTCGTCGATTCCCCGTTTGTGCCGCAAGCTCCAGCCGAAATCCCGGATAAGCGAACGCGCCCTTGAGAGCGCGGCAGTCCTTTTCGGAAAGCCCTTCCCCGCGGGCGATCTCGTACCACCGCGCTCGTGCGGGCGCGGGCCCGTTCCCGCAACCCGGCCCGTGCAAGCCCTGCCTCGTCACGAGCGGGATCGGCAAGTTCGCGCAACGGTTCGAGCAGGTCGTAAGCCCACAGCAGCGCGACGTAGACGGCCGAGCGCGGGGCTTGTGGCCGGTTACGCCGTCTTTATCGCTCCAGGCGCATCGGCGCCGCGCCGATCCTGCAATCGCTCGGCGAAATACTCCCAGTCGCGGGCGAAGCGGTACGCGTGCCGGGCCGGCGGTTGCGGGGACTGGGTTTCGAGCCAGCGCACGGGCGTATCGCTGCGGTTGTAGAAGGCGTGGGTACAGCCGACGCCGGCCCAGAGGAAATCGCCGGGCCGCATTAGGTATTTCCTGTCATCAGCCCAGGCTTCGACCTCACCGTCGACGATGTAGTAGGCCTCTTCGAGCGGATGGTTGTGGGGGTGAACGCAGCCCTTGGGCTCGTACTCGACCATGAACATCGTGTGCAGCGCCGCGTCGAGCCGCTCGTCGACGAGCATTTTCATGGCCACGCCGCTGAAGACGATCGCCCCCGTCGCGACGCTCGACGCGACCTTGGGCGCGTCCGTCGTCTGCCTTGCGCGCAACGCCTCGACCCTGATGTCGTCGTCGGCCATCCGGAACAGGTGCCTTGAGGTCGGGTCGCGGATGTCGAGCGGCTCGATCGGGAGGTCGGGCGGCGGACCAAGAAAGTAGGTGTCGTCGGCAAAGTTCTCGCCTCGCGGCACCGGAGTGTTCATGTCGACCCACTTCGCTGTGCCGCTCGCGGGGCCGAGCCAGGCCTGCGTCACGCCGACCGGGAGCAGTCCACAAGCGCCGGGGCCGAGCCGCCACGCGCGCTCGCCGAGGACGAGCACGGGTTCGCCCTCGAGGACGTAGAAACTTTTCTCGAAGGACTGCAGGTGCTGGTTCACATGACCGTCTGCGTCGAGTTCACAAAGGCCCCAGCCCGAATGCACGGCTGCGCAGTCCCGGTCGGACAGCGCATGGCGTCGATATCTCGCCGCGTCCGCTGGAAACGCCGGCGTCGGCTTGATGTCGGCGGCCCTGATGAAGTGATGCATGTTGTGTCTCCGTTCTGTCTCGCGTGAGTGCATTCAGCGGCCCAGCATGAGTTCCGGCAGGAAGAGCGATATCGCCGGGACGTAGGTGACGAGCACGAGAAAGGCGAGCAACAGCACGAGCCACGGCAGGCTCGCCCGGATCACCTGCGTCAGCGAAAGGTTGGATACGCCGCTCGCGACGAAGAGATTCAGGCCCACGGGCGGCGTCACCATGCCGATTTCCATGTTCACGACCATGATTATGCCGAGGTGGACCGGGTCGATGCCAAGGCCGACCGCGAGCGGAAAGATGATCGGCGCAAGAATCAGGACCACGGACGTCGGGTCCATGAGATTGCCGGCGACGAGCAGTATGAGGTTGACGAGAATCAGGAATGCCCAGGGCGGCAGGTCGGCGGCGAGCACGGCCTGCGAGATCCCCTGCGGAATCTGTTCCGTGGTCAGGACGAACGCGAAAACGTAAGCGTTGGCCACGATGAACATGAGCATCGTGGTCGTGCGTGCGCCCTGGACGAGTACCGCGGGGATCTGCCTGAGTCCGATGTCGCGGTAGACGAAGACCGCGACGATGAGCGCGTAGACGGCCGACACCGCGGCGGCTTCGGTCGGCGTGAAGACGCCGCCATAGATCCCGCCAAGCACGATGACGATGAGCAGCAGCCCCCAGAAGGCTTCGCGCCCGGTACGCAGCACGTCGCGCCAGCTCGTGGTGCCGCGCTCCGGCAGGTGCTGACGGCCGCTGCGAAAGTAGATCGTCGTCATCATCGCCAGCGTCAGCAACAGTCCCGGAATCACTCCCGCGATGAAGAGCGCTCCGACCGAGGTCTCCGTGATTGCGCCGTAGACGACCATGACGATCGACGGCGGAATGAGAATGCCGAGCGTGCCCGCGTTCGTCACGACGCCCGTCGCGTATTCGCGCCGGTAACCGGCGCTGACCATGCCCGCGATCGTGATCGAACCGACCGCAACGACGGTGGCCGGCGACGAGCCCGAGACCGCCGCAAACAGCATGCAGGCGAGCACCGATCCCATCGCGAGACCGCCGCGAATCCATCCGGTAATCGCCGTCGCGAAGGCGATGAGCCGGCGCGCGACGCCGCCGCTCGTGAGAAACGTGCCGGCCAGGATGAAGAACGGTACGGCGAGCAGCGGATAGACTTCCGTTGCGTGGTTGAATCGCTGCGCGAGCGACAGCAGCGACTGGTCGCCGAAGAACGCGAGCGTGAGCACACTCGCAAGACCGAGCGACATCGCCACGGGCACGCGCATGGCGAGAAAGAGCAGCAGCGAACCGATCAGGAAGGTGACGGTCATCGGCGCCTACCCCTCGTCCTCGGGCCGTGCGGTGGGATCGTCGGTCCCGGACGCCGGTTCCTCCGGTGGGGTGATCGGAGCGTCAATCCTGGCCGCCGGTTCCGCCGCTGGAGCGGTCGGAACGTCAGTTCCGGCTACCTGTCCCTCCGGTCGGACCTCCGCCTGTTCCGCCCGATGCCCGAGCGCGCCGCGCGTGCCCTTCCATATCCCGAGCGCCGCCTGCCCGAGCCTGAGTCCGAGCAGGGCGAAGCCGATCGGCAAGGACGACAGCAGCACCCAGCGCGGCAGCGGGATATCGTGGGCGAGGCTGCCGAAGTCAAAGAGACGCTGGATCAGTGTGAAGCTGCCGGTAAACATCAGCACGGCATAAAGCAGGCTCAGGCCCACCGCGGTCAGCGCCACGAGCTTCTGGGCGCGCGGCGACAGACGCTCGGTGAGGAGTTCGACGGCGATGTGGCTGTCGGTGCGTATGCCGGCCGAGATGCCGATCAGGACGAGCCAACTGAAAAGATAGATCGTCGCCTCGAGCAGCCAGACGAGACCGGTGTCGAAGACGTAGCGCAACACGACCTGGCTGAAGGTCAGCACGGTCATGATCGCGAGGACCGTCGCGGTGAAGAACTCCTCGAGGCGGTCCAGTGCGCGATTCAGCGAACGGGCGATCGTCATACGGAACCTTCAGCGGTACAGCCCCCGACCGTGGCCTCCCGCTCGCGTAGCGGCCGGGCGTGGGCGCGCTCAGCCAGGATATGCGCGTTCACGAAAGCAAGCGAAACGGCCCAGCCGGTGCCCGGTTTCAGCCCGTCGGCCAGTGGCGACGCAACGTTTCGGTTCGAATGCCCCCGGCGTGCGTGGAATCACCCCTTGACGACAAATTCGCCTTCGGAAAGCTGGGGCACAGCCCCTGCGCGCGTGGAATCATCGTACGCCACGGTCGGGCGCGTCGGGCCGTGCGTCGAATGGTCTTTGCACGCGTGGAACCATCGCGCATCGCCGCTGAACACGCGGGATCATCGCTGGTCGAAGCTCAGTGACCGGCAGCACCGGCCGCTTCGAGCACTTCCGCGCCGATATCGTCGGAGAACATGTCCCAGACGGGCCGCATGGCCGCGCGCCACTGTTCGCGTTCTTCGGGCGTGAGTGCGATCAGCGTGTTGCGGCCGGAGTCGATCACGGAGGCACGCGCCTCGTCGTTGATCTTCACGGCGGTCGTATTCACGAACTGCGTGGCTTCGGCCAGCGACTGTTCGAGGACGTCGCGAACATCTTCGGGAAGGCCGCGCCAATGATCGGGATTCACGGCGACGAAGTAACCGATGTAGCCGTGATTGGTCTCGGTGATGAACTCCTGCACCTCGTAGAACTTGCTCGCGTAGATGTTCGACCAGGTGTTTTCCTGGGCGTCGACGGCGCCCATCTGCAGCGCCTGGTAGACCTCCGAGAACGGCATCTTCTGCGGGTTGCCGCCGATCGCCCGGATCTGTTCGAGCAGCACGTCGGAGTCCATGATGCGGAACTCGAGCCCGTCGGCGTCCGCGGGCACTCGCAACGGCGTGCCGGCGGTGAGTTGCTTCGTGCCGTTGTGCCAGTAGGTGAGTCCCAGGAGGCCCCGGCCTTCAAGCTCCTTTAGCAGTTCCTGACCGACAGCGCCGTTCTGGAACGCCTCGACCTGCGCAATGTCGGCGAACAGGAACGGCAGATCGAAGACCTGGAAGCGCCTGGTGAGCCGGTCGAGCTTCGACAGCGAAATCGCGATCATCTGGATCTCGCCGAAAGCCAGCGCTTCGAGCGATGCCTGATCGTTGATCAGGCTGCTCGACGGATAGACCTCGACGGTGACCCGGCCCGGCAGGCGTTCCTCGACGAGCTGCTTGAAATGGTCTGCACCCTGACCCTTCGGGGTCGTCGGCGCGAGATCGTGGGGGAACTTGATGATGATGGACTGGGACAGGACCGTACCCGGCGCGGCCGCAAAGGCGAGCCAGATTGCCGTCAGAATTGCTTTTCTCACTTTGCGTCCCCCGTACTTACTTAACGACCTGGGTCACGATACACGTCTTTCGCAGCGGCGCCGGCATGTCGGAGTACCCGATCGATGCAGTCGTCTCGCCGCGCCGATTCGGGCCCGGCTACAATTCTCCTCCGGTCGGCGCAGCGGAGGCCGTGGCTTCTCTGGCCCCGGCACACCGTAAGTCTGCCACTATCGGCGGGCTCATGGTCAAGAGCTTATGCCAATGCCGCCGCGCCCGCGTCGGCGCAAACCTCGTCTTCGGCGCTCGATCCTCCGGAGACGCCGAGCGCACCGATCAGTTTACCGTCAACGATGATCGGAAGACCGCCCTCGACCGGGATGGCGTCCTTCAGGCGCAGCACGAGCAGGCCGTCGCCGCCGCTCGCAAGACGCTCCTGAAACGCTTGCGTCGGGCGCTTGAAGATCGCGGCCGAGCGTGCCTTGGACTCGGCGATCGCGATGCTGCCGACCTGCGTCTGGTCCATTTTCTCCAGATACACCAGGTAGCCGCCGGGGTCGACGATCGCGATGACCATCGTCCAGCCGTTCTCATGCGCCGGCGCCAGTGCCGCCGCAGCCACCTGCTTTGCCTGAGCGAGCGTGATCGACGGTCCGTAGGGCGGCAGCTTCGGGCCGGCTGCCGGCGGTTGCGGCTTGTCGGTCCTCATGTTCGTCGCAACCGTGGATTCCGGTGGGTCGGAACGCTGTGAGGCTGACGGACATTCGTGCTCATTTGTTGCGGCCCTCTCGTCATGTTTCTGGCGGCGCCTGTCCGGGCGGCGGTGGTCTTGCGACGTTCATGTGCGGTCGGCGCGCGGGCAGCCGGCGGTCTCGTCCCGTCGTTGTCGCCGCTGCCGCCCCGGGGGCGTTCATGTTCCATCGTCGTCCTTTCCCAGCGCGGTGTCCGTCGCCTGTCCGCCGAGACGGCGGTACACCTGGTGGGCGACAACGAAGTCGTTGCGGTCGATACCGAGGCCGCGGCAGGCGTTCATCATTTCGTTCGCGGCGGCCGCGAGCGGCACGGGACTGCCGGACTTCCGCGCCATTTCGAGCACGAGCAGCATGTCCTTCTGTTGCAGCGTCACGTCGGCGAGCGGCACCTCGGGCATCCGGCCTTCGAGGATGAAGGGACCGCGATAGCCGAGCACCGGTGCGGCGGTCACGCTCTTGAGAATCGCGTCGAGCGCGATGTCCCGGTCCACGCCGCCTTTCTCCGCAAGCGCGACGGCCTCGCCGAACGCGATGACCTCGACCATGAGGAGCGCGTTGACGGCGAGCTTCATGACATGGGCCTGACCGCTCGCGCCGATGTAGGTCACCTTCGGCCCGATCGCGCGCAGTACCGGCTCGACCCGCTGGAAGGCTTCGCGGTCGCCGCCGATCATGAACGAGGCATTGCCCTGCTCGACGGTGACTGGGCTGCCGGACAACGGTGCGTCAAGCATTGCGAGGCCGCGCTCGGCAAACTCCCCGGAGAGCATGCGGCTGATATCGGGCGCGATCGTGCCCATGTCGATGTAGATGCCGCCCGGCTGGAGTCCCGCGATGACGCCTTCCTCGCCGAGCGCGACCGTCTTCACGGCTTCGCCGTCGGTGACGATCGAGAACACGATGTCAGACGCCAGGGCGACGGCCGCGGGCGTGTCGGCCCAGAGCATGCCCTGCTCGAGCAGAGGCGCGGCTTTCTCCGCCGTTCTGTTCCAGCCCGTGACCTGGTAGCCCGCGGCAAGCAGGCGCGGCACGATGACCTGGCCCATGGCGCCCAGGCCGATAAAGCCGATGTTCAATCAACGTTCCTCGTGGTCGCAAGTTCGATCGAGCCCGCGCCGCCGAACGGGCGCGTGGCCGGCCCGGGCGATCGCATCGAGTGACTATACCCGAAAGCGTTTCCGCGGCATTCCGGGATCGCGCAGGGAGCGGCGACCCGGAATGTTCGCTTGCGCGAATGCCTGCGTACCGGTTTCACGCCCGCCGTTGCGCGTACGACCCGGATCTTGTGCAATGGCTCCAGACCGCAAATCTCACCAAGGGCCACGATGATCTCGCAAGTTTCTGAAATTCATCCGTTATGCTCCATGGTAAAGCGCGGCTTGGTGAGATTTGCGGGCTAGCCTTGTCGCTCGACGGGCCGTCAGAACACGCTGTCTATCCCGGTCGAGTTCACCCGGCCGGCGCCCGCAGCCGTTCCCTGACCTGCAGCACGAGCGCGTAGATCACCGGCAGCACCAGCAGACAAAGGACGGCGGTAGTCACCATCCCGCCGATCATCGGGGCCGCGATGCGCTGCATCACGTCCGATCCCGTGCCGAAGATCAGCATGATCGGCAGCAGTCCCATGATCGTCGACATCGCGGTCATCGCGACGGCGCGAACCCGCTGCGACGTGCCCCGCTGCACGGCTTCCCTGATCTCGTCGACGGAGAGCGCCACGCTCCCGGTATCGCCGGCTCGAACGGGATCATTGCGCGTTTCGCCGTCGGTCCCTCCCGTCCGAACGGGATCATTGCCCGTTTCGCCGCCGGCATCGCCCGCCGTGACGGCCTCTCGTTTGGCCTGGCGGCGCTCGGCGACGGCCTGGTCGATGAACGTCAGCACCAGCACGCCGGTCTCCACGGCAACGCCCGCGAGCGCGATGAACCCGACGGCCACGGCGACCGACAGGTTGAAGCCGTACCACCAGACCATCCAGAACCCGCCGACGAGGGCGAAGGGCACCGAAAGCATCACGGTCAGCGGCGCCGAAATGTTCCTGAAGTTCATGTACAGCAGCAGGAACATGAACAGCAGCGTCGCAGGGATCACGATGCGCAGACGTTGTGCGGCGCGCTCCATGTACTCGTACTGGCCCGACCAGGTGACCGTATAGCCCTCCGGAATTTCGACCTGTTCGGCCAGTGCCTGTTGAGCCCGTGCGACGAAACCGCCGACGTCGGAGGTCGCGATGTCGATGTAGACCCAGGCGTTCGGCCGCGCGCCTTCGCTCTTGATCACTGGCGGCCCCCTGCGCAGCACGATGTCGGCGACCTGTCCGAGGGGGATCTGGGCGCCGTTGGGCGTCGGGATCAGCACCCGGCGCAACCGTTCGGGATCGTCGCGCAGTTCGCGGGGATAGCGGACGTTGACGGGATAGCGCTCGAGACCCTCGACGGTCTCCGTGACCTGCATGCCGCCGACCGCCGACATGATGACGTCCTGGATATCGCCGGGCGTGAGGCCATGGCGGGCCGCCTCGTCGCGGCGGATGTCGAAGTCGAGGAAGTAGCCGCCAGCCGCCCGGTCGCCATACGCCGAGAGCGTCTCCGGCAGTGCGCCCATCGCCTGTTCCGCGTCGAGCGCGATCTGCTCGAGCACGGTCAGATCCGGTCCTGCGATCTTGATGCCGACCGGTGTCCTGATGCCCGTCGACAGCATGTCGATGCGTGTCCTGATGGGCAGCGTCCAGGCGTTTGCGAGCCCGGGAAAGCGGATTGCGGCGTCCATCTCGCGCATGAGGTCCGCGGTCGTTTTGGCCGGATCCGGCCATTGCTCGCGCGGCTTGAGGCGCGCGATGGTTTCGATCATCGACAGCGGGGCGGGGTCGGTCGCCGTTTCCGCCCGCCCGACCTTGCCGAACACCGTTTGCACCTCCGGGAAGGTGGCCAGGATCTTGTCCGTCTGCTGCAGCAGTTCCTCGGCCTTGGTGATCGACACGCCCGGGAAGGTCGTCGGCATGTAGAGCACGTCGCCTTCGTCGAGCGGCGGCATGAATTCGGCGCCGAGCCTCGAGAGCGGGTACCAGGTCATTGCCAGAAGACCCGTCACCACGACCAGTGTCGCAGCGCGCCAGCGCAACAGTCCACGCAAGATCGGGGCATGCAGCGCTGAAAGCAGCCGGCTGATGGGATTGTGAGCATCGCCGCGAATCCGGCCGCGCACGAAGAATCCGATCAGGATCGGCACGACCGTGATCGCGAGCAGCGCCGCGCCCGCCATCGAATAGCTGCTCGTGAATGCCAGCGGCTTGAAGAGCCGCCCTTCCTGGGCCTGCAGCGTGAAGATCGCGAAGTACGACACGACCACGACGAGCAGCGAGAAGAACAGCGGCGGCCCGACTTCGCGCGCGGCCGTCGCCACCGCTCCCCAGCGTTCCCGGGCCGTCAGCCGGCCGTCCTTGTCTTTGGCGGCCAGCGCGAGGTGCCGGTGCGAGTTTTCGATCAGCACGATGGGCCCGTCCACCATGGCGCCGATGGCGATAGCGATACCGCCGAGCGACATGATGTTGGCGTTGATGCCCTGCAGCCGCATGGCGATGAATGCGAGAAGGATGCCGATCGGCAGCGTGATCAGGACCACGAGCGCCGAGCGCAGATGGAAAAGGAACACCCCGCAGATGAGCGTGACCAGCACGAACTCGAGCAACAGCGTGTTCGACAGGTTGTCGACCGCACGAGCGATGAGGTCGCCGCGGTCGTAGGTGGGCACGATCTCGACGCCGTCGGGCAGCCCCGCTTCGAGTTCCTCGAGCCTGGCCCTGACGGCTTCGATGGTGCTGAGCGCGTTCTCGCCGTAGCGCATGACGACGATGCCGCCCGCCACTTCGCCCTCGCCGTTGAGTTCGGCGATCCCGCGACGTAGTTCAGGACCCGTCCCGACGTCGGCGATGTCGCGCACGCGAACCGGCGTGCCGCGCTCGTCGACGCCGACCGCGATGTCCTCGATGTCCTCGATCGACCGGATGTAGCCCAGGCCGCGGACCATGTACTCGGTTTCCGCCATCTCGACGAGCCGGCCGCCGACATCGCGGTTGGAGCGCATGATGGCGTCGCGGACGCGGGAGATCGGAATGTTGTAGGCGAGCAGCGCGTTCGGGTCGACCTCGACCTGGTACTGCTTGACGTAGCCGCCTATCGACGCGACCTCGGCGACGCCCGGCACCGTTTGCAGCGGATAGCGCAGGTACCAGTCCTGGATGGACCTGAGTTCGGCGAGGTCGTGCTGCCCGCTGCGGTCCACGACCGCGTATTCGTAGATCCAGCCGACGCCGGTCGCGTCGGGTCCGAGCGTGGGCGTGACGCCTTCCGGCAAGCGTCCGCTCACGTAGTTAAGGTACTCGAGCACGCGCGAGCGCGCCCAGTACATGTCCGTGCCGTCCTCGAAGATGACGTAGACGAAGGACAGTCCGAAGAACGAATAACCGCGCACGACATCGGCGAACGGCACGGCGAGCATGGCGGTCGTGAGCGGATAGGTGACCTGGTCCTCGACCACCTGCGGCGCCTGGCCGGGGTATTCGGTCAGGACGATCACCTGCACGTCGGAGAGGTCCGGTATCGCGTCGAGCGGGGTCGTCCTGACGACGCCGATCCCGGCCGCCGCCAGCAGCACGACGAGGATCGCGACGAGAACCCGGTTCTCGATCGACGCTTCGATGATTCGCCCGATCATCGCCGGTCTCCCGTTGGCACGACGGGAATCGCGACTGGCAACCGGCCCTGGCGCGACGCAGCAACTGTCATGGAGACGGGGGTCGAGACCGCTTGAGCGTCGGCGATGAGAAGCCGGTGCCCGCTCGACGCCTCGATCGTGCTGCTAATCATCGACCGCCTCCAGCATCTTCGCCGCGGCCTCGCGCAGCTTCGACTCGGAGTCGATGAGGAATTGCGCGGATACGACGACTTCCTCCCCCGCCTGCACGCCTTCGAGGATCTGCGTGAAGCCGTTGCTCTGGACACCGTGCACGACCTCCCGGGGCTCGAACCTGCCCGGTGCGCGCACGATGAAGACCTGCTCGCGCAGGCCCGAGCGAACGATGGCCTCGGAAGGCACGGCTACCACGCCTGCCTCGGGGCTCGCCTCGATGGTCACGTCGGCGAACATTTCGGGTTTGAGAACGAGGTCGGCGTTGTCGAACTCGAGCCGCGCCTTGATGGTGCGCGTCTGGCTCTCGGCGTAGGGATAGATGTAGGTCAGGCGGCCCTCGAAGACGCGTCCGGGCGCCGCGGCGACGGTCATGCGGGCGAGGTCGCCGGGCCGTACCCAGGGCAGTTCGTCCTCGAAGATGTCGACGAGCACCCACACTGTCGTGAGGTCGGCGATCGT
>JAQAJI010000088.1:19747-21319 GCA_028278665.1 Candidatus Rariloculus versatilis | reverse complement strand
GTGGCAAACGCCTCACGCCAGGGCGTTCCTCATGAACGAGGCAGGCACGTACACCGAGGAAGCGCACGCGCTGGGATTGGCCGAGATGACTTCGGGACGCGGCGTCGTGTGTGCGGATTTCGACAACGACGGCGACACGGACATCCTCGAACTCACCGATGCCCCCGGCAATTCCGCCAGGCTATGGGAGAACCGGACTGCTGCTGCCGGCCGCAATTTTCTGCGCGTCAAGCTCGAGGGGCTGCCGCCCAATACCGAGGCCGCCGGCGCCCGGATCATTGCCGTGACCGGCGACACCACCCAGATGCGTGAGATCATGATCGGCACCAACTACACCTCACAGAATCCGACGGTACAGATCTTCGGGCTCGATTCGTCGACAACCGTCGACGAGCTTCTCGTGGAATGGCCGGCGATCGACTCCGGTGCAGGCCCGGTGCAGTTGGGAACCAGACTGACCGGCCCCATCGCGGCGAGCCAGGCAGGCCAGACCCTCGTCATCACGCAACCGGAGCTGACACCGCCCTGAGATGCGCCGCAGGAATTACGGCTCTGAATCCGCTCTCAACCGCATCGTCGGCGGATCGATTTCGTCAAATACGGCCCGAATTCCTCCTCAACCGATCGCACGATCCTGCGGCGATATCGGATTTTCGATTTCGCGACTTCCTGCGGCGCAGGCTCCTGGCGTGGCATGATGAGCCCGATTGAGAGCGGCGTCGCGGGTCGCGTATTCTCTCCACCGGCATGCTGGACGAAACTTGCACGTAGAATGAGTCAGATGAACAAGTCAGTTGGAAGGCTGGCTGGGTTGTCGTTTGCGTTCCTCGGCGCGTGCGGCGAAGGCGGAGGCTCCGCTTCCTCACCGTCACCGCCAACTCCCGCGGAAGCGCCCCCGCCTGCGTCAGCCTTCGTCGACGTGACGGCAGCTTCGAACATCGCCTACCAGGTCGGCTATACGCGACCTGCCCTGATTCCGAGAGGCGATATCGCGTACCAGGTCTCGATTAATTCATTCGGCGGGGCGGCCGCCGGCGATTGCGACAACGACAGCGACATTGATCTGTTCATTACCTATGGCAACACCGGGGGACCGGACGGCGGCGGCGGCCCGAACCGCCTCTATCTGAATCAGCTCGCAGAGCAAGGCAACGGCATGTTGTTTGAAGACAATGCCGCTGACGCCGGCGTCGCGAACACTCGTCCCGGCGGCAAGAACAATGATCGCCATAGTGGGCCCGTGTTTGCCGACATGGATGGCGACGGCGATCTCGACCTGTTTGTCGGCGGCATCTACGACGACCCGAGCAAGATCTACGAAAACCAGGGCAACTGTGTGTTTACCGACGTCACTTCGAATTCGCCGGACATTGAACAGATGGTCGCCGAGCATACGATTTCCGCAGGATTCGGCGACTACGATCTCGACGGTGACCTCGACATGTTTCTGACGCACTGGGCCACGCCTGACAGGCTGTACAAGCTGACCGGTCCGCGTCTGCTGGAGACTGACCATCTGTGGAGAAACGAGTCCGATGAGTCGGGTATTCGCTTCGTGAACGTCAGCGAAGA
>JAQAJI010000088.1:18920-19406 GCA_028278665.1 Candidatus Rariloculus versatilis | reverse complement strand
TGACACCGTGCGGTTTGGTGTCGCGGACGGATCCTGGGGTTGGGGGGCGTGCTTTCTCGATATCGATAACGATTCCGATCTCGACATTTATCACACGAACGGCTGGTCGGAACCGTACCTCGGCCACCAGGTGTGGCAAACCCCTGACGCCAGGGCGTTCCTGATGAACGAGGCAGGCACGTACACCGATGAAGCGCAGGCGCTGGGACTCGCCACGGGAACCTCGGGGCGTGGCGTCGTCTGTGCGGATTTCGACCACGATGGTGATACGGACATCCTCGAGCTGACCGACGCGCCCGGCACTTCCGCGAGCCTCTGGGAGAACCGGAGCGCTGCCGTTGGCCGAAACTTCCTGCGCGTCAAGCTCGAGGGGCTGCCGCCCAATACCGAGGCCGCCGGCGCCCGGATCATTGCGGTGACCGGTGACACCGTGCAGATGCGCGAGGTCACGATCGGCAGCAACTACACCACACAGAACCCGACGGT
>JAQAJI010000088.1:0-18856 GCA_028278665.1 Candidatus Rariloculus versatilis | reverse complement strand
GCTCGGAACCCGGCTGGCTGGTCCCATCGCGGCCAGGCAGCCGGGGCAGACCCTTGTGATCACGCAACCGGAGCCGCCACCGCCCTGAGGCGCGGCATCCAGAGCCCGATTGAGATCGATGCGAGTAGCAGGGACAGGTGTATCGGTGGCAGCGCTGGCTATCGGCGTCGTCGGCTGCGACATATTCATGCCGCCGCTTAGCGAAGACGACCGGGAGGTTTCGGTCGCGCGGATCTGGAACGAAGTCCTGCTGGAAGGCATTCGCAACGATTTTGCGCGTCCGACCGTGCATGCGCGCAACCTCTGGCACAGTTCAGCGGCGATGTACGATGCATGGGCGGCGTACGACGACACGGCATCGACCTGGCTGCTTGGCAAGACGCAGGCAGGTTACGACTGTGGCTACTCACCACCGGATTTTCCGCGTGACCGTCAAGTCGCGCGCGAGGAGGCCGTCAGCTTCGCGGCTTACAGGATCATCCGGCACCGTTTCCGGAACTCGCCGGGCGCACAATTCGTCGCCGAACTCGCCGACGCCACCATGGCCGAGCTCGGCTTCGACACCAGCGATGCGAGCACGGCGTACGATCGCGGCTCGCCGGCGGCGCTCGGCAACTACATCGCCGGGTGCTATATCGCCTACGGGCTGCAGGACGGCTCGAACGAAGCGAACGCGTACGCGCCTGAGGTCTACGCACCGTTCAATCCTCCGATCCTGCCCGAGTTGCCGGGCAATCCCGACATCGTGGATCTCGATCGCTGGCAGCAGATCACTCTGACGCTTTCGATCGATCAGTCCGGCAATATCGTCGATGGCACGCCTGAATTCGTGGGCCCGGAGTGGGGTGGGGTGCACCCGTTTTCGCTGACCGCAGCGCAGATGGGTGCCTGTCCGCGCGAAGGCTTCGACTACCCCGTGTACCACGATCCCGGGGCGCCACCGGGGCACGCCGGGGCGCTCGCGGCCGAGTACAAGTGGGGCCACTCGCTCGTGGCTGCCTGGTCCGGGCATCTGGACCCGGAGAACGGGCGCGGCACCGAACTGATCGATATTTCGCCGGCAAGCCTCGGCAACATCCAGGGCTATCCGGCGAGCTTCGCCGAGCATCGCGATTTCTACGACCTGCTCGCCGGCGGCACGCCCGAAACCGGCTACGAGGTGAATCCCGCGAACGGCGCGCCGTATGAGCCTCAATTCGTGCCGCTCGCCGACTATGCGCGCGCGATCGCGGAATTCTGGGCGGACGGGCCGGATTCGGAGACCCCGCCCGGGCACTGGTTCGTGATCGTCAACACGATCAGCGGGCATCCCGATCTCGTCAGGCGGTTCGAAGGCACGGGACCGGTCCTCGGCTCGCTCGAGTGGGACGTCAAGATCTATTTCGCCCTCGGCGGCGCAATGCATGACGCTGCGATCACGGCCTGGGGTATCAAGGGTTGTTACGACTACGTGCGGCCGGTTTCGGCGATTCGCGCCATGGCCGAGCGCGGCCAGTCAAGCGATCCGGACGATCCCGACTGCCCCTACCACCCCGACGGCATCCAGTACATTGACGACCCCGCAGATCCGGCCGGCGACGGCAGCAACCGCGTGATCGATTGCGTGCGCCCGGGCGATCCGCTCGCGGACGATCCCTGGTCGCTGGGTCCCGATGAACTCAACGTCGGCAAGATCAAGCTCCATGCATGGCGCGGGCCGTTGTACATCAGCAACCCGGTATTCGACTTCGCCGGGGTCGACTGGATTCTCGCCGAAGAGTGGTGGCCCTATCAGCGCCCGACCTTCGTGACGCCGCCGTTCGCAGGCTATGTCTCCGGCCACTCGACCTACTCGCGAACGGCGGCGGAGCTTCTCACGCTTTTTACCGGCGACGCCTACTTCCCCGGCGGCAAGAGCGACTTTGCGGCACCGGCGAATCAGTTTCTGGTGTTCGAGGAGGGGCCGAGCGTCGACATCACGCTCGAATGGGCGACCTACGTGGATGCTTCAGACCAATGCAGCCTGTCGCGGCTGTGGGGCGGTATCCATCCCCCGGCCGACGACATCCCGGGCCGCCTGATCGGGATGAAGCTCGGTCCCGAAGCGTTCAACCGCGCACGCGAGTATTTCAGCGGTCTGCGCTGAATCGAAGGGTTGCGGGCCGGGAACTGCAGCGACGATCCCGAACGTTCCTGGCGGCATCGGGAATCCGTATAACGATTTGTGCGTTCACATGAGGATCTGAGCGCCCCGCGTGCCCGATGACGCGGGTGGAGGGGCACACTCCAGCGGGCGTATCCCGCGCCGCGGCTTTGAAGCAATCTCCTTCAACTGTTCCTCCGCCGACTGCATCTGCATCGGGCCGACATCGAGTTTCGCGTACTTGAAGTTGTAACCGTTCAGGATGTCGATCCATGACAACTCATGGAACGCCCAGGGGGTCGTCTTCAACCTGTTCGCGTCACATGGCATCTCTTTCGCGTACAGGGCAAGGCGATGCTCCAGTCGCTCCGAATAGGCGCGGGAAGTCTGGTACTTCCAGAACTCACTGTCCCGTCGTGCCGACAGCTTGTAGTGCGCGTCGATAAAATCGTGCACGTCGTAGACATAGCCGAGCATATTGAAGTTGTATTTCGCGCTCGTATCCCGGGCGTAGTATCGCGCAGCGATGGATTCGTACAGCGTCTGCCCGCTCGTGATGGTCCAGTTCAAGCCCGTGGCCTCCAGCGGCTCGACGAAGCCCGCGCTCAGGCCGATCGCTACAACATTCTCGACCCAGGGATTGCGAAGCGTGGGGCTGTCGAAGCGGATGTGCCTGACCTCGACGTCTTTCATTCTCTTCACTCCCCAGTGTCGTCTGAAGTCTCTTTCAGCTTGATCCGGCGAACAGAAGTCAGCGTGATACACGTAACCGCTGCCGACTCTCGACTGAAGGGGGATCGACCACGTCCACCCGTGCTTGTGAGCATGCGCAGCAGTGTAGGGCGTCAGCTCCTTCTCGATTTCGACATAGGGCACTTGCGCCGCGACGGCGCGATTGACGTTCGCCTCGTAGTCCACGATATTCGGCGTAGCCACATGCTTGTGAATCGCCCGTGCGAAGCCGCTGCAATCGATATAGAGGTCGGATTTCACGGTTCTGGAACCATCCAGGACTATGCAGGCGACCCGTCCATCCGCAACTTTGACTTCGAGGTCGTCCGCGTCGATCACTTCGACTTCAACGAGGTGGCGTTCCAGGTACTTGGTGATTTCGTGCGCGTCGACGTGGAAAGCTACCGCCGATTCGCGGGCCACCTGGTATTGCCTGACACAGGCTTCGTAGGACGTATGGACCGACTTGTAGTATTGCCTGTGTCGGTATTTCCCGGCCCTCAATATCATCTGCTGGTAGTGGTGTGCCACGGAGTAGAAAGAGGCCGGGCTGGCAAACGTCCCCAGGTCCAGATCCGAAAACGGGTGCCAATAATGCTTGCCGATTTCATTCCAGTCGGTGTAGAAAATGCCGCACTTCATCGTGGCATTGCAGGCCTTGTAAAAGGCCGGCAGATCGATACGCGCGGCTTGCAGCAGCAGAATCAAGTCGCTTTGTGTCGACTCGCCGACCCCGATCGGGGAACCGCGGCTGGGGCGGATCAGGCGGATCTTGAGAAAGCCGCAATGGGTATTGAGTGCAAGCGCCGTGAGCCATCCGGCGGAGCCGGCGCCCACGATCGTTACCGAATCAACTGCCTGCACGAATTTGAGCCGTCAGCCTGAATGCCCGGGCCGGACAGAGGACCGGATTCTAGACGATTTGGCGTGGGTCAGCTAAGGCGTCGACGAGGGCCGCACGTGCGCGGAACGCGAACGGGAGCGTGCATTCCAGTATGATCCGGCAAACTCGAACGATCGCTTAGCCATGTCAGTCGACCTGTTTTTCGCCGTGCCGCTGCTCGTTCGAGATGTCGAGCCGGCCATCCATGAGGCCATCCACGCCAAGGTGTCGGCCTACCTGAAGTCGGAAGGCGCACGGCGGGACGTGGTTCCATCGCCCGAAGAGTCGGTCACGACGTCTTACTACCATCCCGAAGCGTCGATCCTGCAAGACGCCGAACTCAACGAACTTGAGGCGCTCGTCATCGGCGCGGCGAAATCGTTCATCGAGGATACGTTGAAGCTCCCGCCGCGACGGCTTGAAGTCGAACGGGCCTGGATCAACATCTTCGAGCCCGGCGCGCAGGAGGCCCAGCACACCCACGACGGTAGCCTGCTGTCGTGCAGCTACTACGTGGACGCGCCCGAGAATTGCGGCTGCATCGTGTTTCCGGATCCGATCGGCGCCAGGCGCAGCTACCGACAATTCACACAGACCGCGGGACCCGATCTGCTGACGCGGGCGGACATCGCCGTGGCCCCTGCGCCCGGCCGGCTCGTCATGTTCGAGTCCTGGTTGCCGCACGCCGTGCAGTGCAACAAGAGCGACAAGCCGAGGATTTCGATCGCGATCAACCTGCGTGAAGCGCCGGAGCCGGCAGTGGCTGAATCCGCCAGGGCCAGGGCAGGCGATGCGAAACCCGCGCATGCGGCGTCGAGTCCGGTGCCGTCGACGACCGGTGAGCACACGCGTTCGGACGGCAAACCGTTCCTGTTCAACGACCTTTTCGAAATTCACGGCAACATTGGTATCGACCTGCAGCCGATAAAGGACGAGATTCCGACGGTCGTGCTCGACAATCTACTCAAGCACCCGGACCGTGTCCGTGACGTCATCGGCAGCACGCCCGCAACGAACTGGAAACACGAGCCCGGCGGACGCAACTTCGTCGACTACTACGACTGCCGCCTGCGGTTCCCGATCCGCCATCCGAACAGTCTCATATCCGTCGCGCAGCAGGCGATCAGCCAGGTTTACGGCATCACCACGCGACCTGCGGACGCCAGCGTAGACGTGAACTGGTTCATGCAGATCGACCCCAGACGCGCGGACTTCGCTGTGCCGCACAGCGACATTACGGAGCAGGTTCGCCGGTCGTATACCTGCATCCTTTATCTGAATTCACCGGACGAGTGCTCCGGCGGCACGGCCTTCTTCCGGTACAAGCCAACAAACTCCCTCACGTTCGACGAGGGCTACGCGCGGGCGGTCAAGGACGACTCCCGGATCGGGGAAACGGGCCTGGACTATTGGCCGGAAGCAACCGGCGAACACTGGGAAATCGTCGGCACGACGGACATGGTCCCCGGACGGTTGCTGATTTTTCCGTCGGAGTTTTTTCCCGCCGCCTACCATCACGTCGACTCCTTTTTAGCTTTTCCGCGCCTGACGCTCGCGTTCTGGATGGTCATCTGACGCACGTGTGCGGACTACGTTCGGACGGCACAGCCACAGTGAGCTGCGGGACGTTCGATCGAGCTGACTGGCACGAGCGAATAGGTTGCACGATTGCAACATTCTCACGTTTTTCATATTGCATTGGATACATGGGAAAGGCATTTGGCAGGATTCCAGTGGGCATGTATAGTCATTGTGCAACGACAAGTGTGAGTAGGGAGAGGGTGGAACTTATGCACCACAGTTCCCGCTCATGGGGATAAACCTGGAGCCACCGGGCCGTGTCTATTGCGGAGTGACAGATGAAGAAATCGAGAGTTTCGGGCCGTCGTCCGAGCATGCATGCATTGTCCAGAGGGGTTATTGAAGCGCTTCGCCGCCCAACATCGGCCGGTGTGATGCCAACGGTTCTCTCGGCGTCCGGTGGAGCGCTCATGGGCATGGCGCTCGCCGTGTCGCCGGTAACTCCGGCCTCGGCACAGGAAGAAGTGGTGCTCGAAGAGGTCACGGTCACGGGCTCTCGAATCCTGCGCCAGGACTTCACCGCGAACTCGCCGATCCAGACCGTTGACGAGCAACTCTTCGACGAGACGACCTCGATCGGCGTCGAAACGATCCTGAACCGGCTCCCGCAGTTCGTGCCGGCCGTGACACAGTTCACGACCACGGACGTGCAGCAGACGGCCACGAACACCGTCGGCGCATCCACGGTGAGCTTGAGGGGCCTCGGTCCGAATCGAAACCTTATTCTCATCAATGGCCGGCGGGCCATGCCTGTCAACGCGACGATGGTCGTCGATACAAACTCGATTCCCTCGTCGGCCATTGAGCGCGTCGAAGTCATTTCGGGCGGCGCCTCGGCTGTGTACGGCGCAGACGCCGTGGGCGGTGTCGTCAACTTCATCCTCAAGTACGACTACGAAGGCGCATCGGTCGATGTCCGGTTTGTCGATACACAGCACGGCGGCAGCCAGGAGACGACGATTTCGGCACTTATAGGCGCCAACATGGCGGGCGACCGTGGCAACGTCATGATCGGCGTGGAGCGTTCGTCCCGTGGGTTGCAGCAGCGTTGGGAGCGCGACTGGCGCGTAGCGGACATGGCTAACCCGAACACCGGCGCCACAGCATTCTTCTGGGGAACCGACACCTGGGTCAGCAACGTGCAGGGTACGAATCCGTTCACCAATAACCCGAGCCGGGCCGCCGTCGATGATTTATTCAGCGAAGTACCGGGGCAGGTGTCGAACAACGTCACGTTCACGCGATACCTCGTAAACCGGAACTCCGGCACGTTATATACGGGCCTCATGAATTCGGGCGGCCGTGCTGGCTCGTATCGTTACGAGGGCCCGTTTCTCGGTGACCACGACGGCAATTTCGAGGGTCTGCCGTTCCGCGTGATCCAGCCCGACGGTACGATCAAGGAAAACAATTTCTGGCAATGGTTCTCGACGCCGCTCGAGCGACTCTCGGCATTCGCCGACGGGCACTTCGATGTGGCCGATGATGTCCGGATCACGGCACAGGCCATGGTTACGCGCACCGAGACTCAGACTAGCCTCGGGCTCACGGCGGACAACATCACGCTGTGGGGTGCGCCGATACCGTTCGGCAACGAAATCTACCGCGGTAACGACAATGTTCACCTCAACGTTCCGGACTCGCTGAACCCGGACGGCACGACGAACTCCGCGTATACCATCGGCGGGCGCTTCGATGTCGAGTGCGACGCGCAGCCGACGGCGGCCATGCCGTGGCTCGACGGTTTGCCCGGCTGTACCGAGTCCGAAGCGTGGCCGACATCGCCTGAAATCTGGAATCTATTCAGGAGCCGACCGAACCCGGACGCCGATCTCTGGGCGCACCGGCCGCCCGACTACCTCAGAGATGCCCTTGGCGCTGCGCGGTCGAGCAAGAACACGCTGACGACGATGAACTTCTCCGTCGGCGCCGAAGGTGCGTTGCCGAGCGGCGACGATTTCTGGGACGTCACGATATCGACCGGGCGAACGGACAATATCATCATCCAGCGCGGATCGACGAGAATCAGCACCTACCGGGCGATGATGTCGTTCCCCAACTTCGGACGCAACGGGATTTTCGACCCGAACCCGTTCGGTACGGGCTTCGCGGAGAGTATTCCGGTATGTACGTCGGGCTTTCCGATCATCGACAATCGTGAATTCTCCGAGGATTGTGCGACGATGCTCTCGCCGGACTTGAAGAACACCAATCAGGTCACGCAGTCGATTCTCGAAGCCAATCTCGTCGGCGACCTCATCGAGATGCCGGCCGGGCCGCTCGCGTATGCAGTCGGTTACACATTTCGCGAGAACAGCTACGAGTTTGAACCGGATAATCTCAGCGACAACCAGAACCTGATCGATCCGATCGCGGGCCTGTTCCCGAACGAGGACAGCAGCGGAGAATTCGATGTTTCCGAGATTTACGGTGAGTTGCTGATCCCGATCATCAGTGACGGGCCTGCGGGTGTCCAGCACCTCAATTTCGAGCTTGGCGCGCGTATTTCAGACTGGAGCATGCCCCACGTCGACAGCCTCCAAACGTACAAGGGGCTGATCGACTGGGCAATTACACCGCGCTATCGAATCCGCGGTGGCTTCAATCGCGCATTCCGTGCACCGAATCTTGGTGAACTTTTCATCGGGCGCACGCAGATTTTCGGTGGCGGCGGCTCGCAATGGGGCGACCATTGCTCGCAGAACCTCAACAATCCGTCGCCCTATGGCGCAACTCCCGGGGGGAACGTGAGTGGCGAGCAGAATGCCCAGACTCTCCGGATCTGCAGGGCCCTCATGGGCGACTCGGGTGCGCTTGAGTACTACGATATCGATCCGATCGAAGATCAACCCACAGGCGGCGGCCTCGGCATCCGGAACAGCTTTGGCCAGCCGAACTTGAGGGAAGAGCAGGCCGATACGTTCACACTCGGTGTGGTCATGGACTTCCACGAGAACTTCACCCTCACGGTCGATTACTACACGATCGAGATCGAGGAGATGATCGCGCTGGAAAGCGGTGACTCCACGTACGAACGCTGTCTCAGCATGGCGTTCAACCCGACCGGGGACGTGAATTTGCCCGCCTGTATGCAGATCTTCCGGAATCCTAGCAGCGGTAATGCCGCGAACATCGATTCGTCCTTCACGAACGAGGGCCGAGCGCAAATGTCGGGCATAGATTTCCAGCTCAACTGGTCGAGAGAGTTCGGCAACGGCGGCTTCAACATGAATTCGGTCGCGAACTACAACCTCGAGGCCATCACCCAGGATCGCCCGGAGCTCGAGGAGATTGATCACGCCGGCTTCAGCAGTTGCGCGCTGCAGATTCAGTGTCAGCGCTACGAGTACCGCCTGTTCACTACCTTCAGCTACTTCACGGGGCCGTGGACCTTTTCGCTCAGGCACCAATACTGGCCTTCGCTTGACAATGCATCCTGTCGTACGAACCGTGAAGCGACAAGCTGCATGTACAGCACTCCGCCGAGCTACAACCTGTTTGCGATGACGGCAGGCTACAGGTTCCAGGACCGGTACTCCGTAAGGCTCGGAATAGAGAATCTGCTCGACGAGGAACCGCCGTGCCTGGGGTACAACCCCAACGCAAACGGTGGGCGCTTCCCTGGCCATTGCACTCGCGGCGGCGGATTCGGCGGCGGCGGAGCGGTCTACGATACGCTCGGGCGGCGTATCTTCCTGAGCCTGTCGATGGAGTTCTGAACGCTGAATCGGCTGAGACTCCGGCGGCGGCCGCGAGCCCGCCGCATTTTAATGGGCGCGGCGCTGAGTGAAACGCAGGGAGACGCTCTTGCAATCCAGTGAACCCTTGCATGCTGCGGTCGCCAAAGCGGTGAGTTTCTTCGAGGAAACGCAGGAACCGCATGCCCTGCTCTGGCTCGAAATCATTCACCAAAGCTTCCACGTAGAGGAGTTCGCGGATGCCTTGCAACGCTACGACGACGTTCTGATCCGGCAACCGCCGGATTTGCCCCTGCTGCGCGTTCTGCGTCGTATGGCCGATCCTGACAACCCACTGCAGTCCGAGGACTTTCAGGCGGTGACACACCCATCCGACCTTATCGTTGCCTATGCGCTCTATTGCGACCAGCAGGAATTGCCGCAGGTTTATCCGAACGCGCTTTATCGGGCCGCGCATGCAGGCGGGTACTATCTTACGCACGTGCTGCTGGCATGGGTCTGGATTCAGCGAAACGGCTGTGAACTGGGGCTGCAGGACGGTTTCATCGAGGATGTCTACCGTGCGACTGCCATGATCGTCAACGCCGACCCGACGATCGTCAGCGACCTCAGGCTCGAAGCTGCGGCGTATCTCTACCTTGCGGGCCAGGGCGCGCTGATCGACGATGCTTTTGTCGAGAGCGTTGTCGTGAGCCAGAACGTGGACGGGGGCTGGGGCAAATCGAGAGATGAGGAAGGCGGTTCCGATTGGCACGCCACGATTCTCGGGCTCTTGCTCCTGCTGCATGTGAAATTCGCCGACGGCTCAGCTTCATAGCTGTGGTCTCGTTGCAGTCGATGGTAGTGCTTCAGCTTACCGAGTTTATCCTTGCCCCATGGATGCACGGCTGACCCAGGCAAGTCCGATCGTGGTGACCGGCATGCACCGCTCGGGCACGCGGCTCGCCGCGCAAATCCTCGAGCAACTCGGCGTCTTCATGGGCGCCGACCAGCAGGGCGACTCCGAATCCGTGACGTTCATGCTGATCAACGAAGGGGTGCTGCATCAGTGCAGCGCGTTCTGGACCGAACCGATGTCGGCGCATTTTGCGCTGTCGCAGCCTGAATTCGTCGAACGCGTGGCCGCGAACACACGTGTGACGCTGAGTGCGCAGATTGGTAACTTCATAGGCAGGTCAGGCTGGCGGCCGGGGCCGACGCCCGAGGGAGCACGGCCATTCGGCTGGAAGGATCCGCGCAATACCTTCACTTTGCCGGTCTGGAAACGGATCTTCCCGAACCTCCGCGCCCTGCATATCGTTCGCCACGGCGTCGATGTGGCGGCCAGTCTCGCGCGGCGACACTCGGAGGCCTTGCGCGCGGCAAGCGGCGAGCCTGTTCCGCCGGCACTGACCGTGATTCGGGACGATGCACTCGGCGTACTTTCTTCGCGCCGCGGCTGGACGCTCGCCGAGGCCCTGACGATGTGGGAACAGTACGTCGAAAAGGCCCGCCTTGAAATGGCGGACATCGAGGATCGCGCACTGGAGATCCGTTTCGAGGATCTGCTTGAGCGGCCGGACGAGGTCATCCCGGGCATCGCTGCGTTTTGCGGCGCACCGAGTGCCGCGAAAGACACAGTCGAGTTCGGTAGCCTTCAAGCCGCCCGCGCCTACGCGTTCAGGCGAGATGCCAGGCTCGCTGCCTTCGCGGACACGTCGCGTGACACTCTGGAACGCTTCGGCTATGCGCCATAGTGTCGGCCCGGACCCAGGAATCCCCCGAAGAGCAATGGTGCCCTCGCCGCAGTCGGCGCATGGCGTGGACCGGACAAAGCCACGCTGTCAGTGGATTGGCCGGATGCTATAGTCTCAGCGGTCAGCCGTGAACCCGGCGGCCGAGTGGCAGTACCACTGTCATACAGAGGCATTGATGGCGAGCACATCATTCGCACCGCATCCGAGGCTGGCAGCCCGTGGCAGAAGCCCCGCTGCGTTCGACCGGCGATGCATCCCGCCTGAGCTGCGTTGCTCGTCGCTTATTCTCGCTCCTCGCGCCTTGTCAGGCGGGCGCCTCGCCGGTCTCGGCGCGACGCGGGGTTCTGCCACGGGCTGCTAGCTGCGACAACCGGAACCGTCGCCGTAATGGCAGGCACGATTGTCCTTGTCGCCACGGCTACCGTGCCTCATGCCGCGTTCGCGCAGGCAGAATCGGAGTCTCAGCCAGTGGACGCCTTGTTACGTTCCGCCGAGCCGACGACCGCCATCCTGCCGTCGGCCGATGTCGAGACGGTCGGCTCTGACGGACCCGTCATGACTGCGGCACTTCGATTTGAGGCGGACGGCGCTCATGACCTTGCGATTGCCGTCATCGACGAGGCGCTGCAGGTCATTCGGGCCACCCACGGGCTTTATTCGCTCGAACAGGCGCCGTGGCTGCAGCGCCTGATCGCCAACGAGGAAGCAAGAGACAATCCAGCGCGAGCCTGGGACCTTGAGCAGGAGTTGCTCGATCTCGCGAGGCGTCATCCGGACGACGTGCGAATCGTGCCCGTACTGCGCGAAGTTGCCGCCAAGCGGGAGGATATCCTCGCGCGCTACATCGGCGGCGGATTTCCCGAGCAGATCGTTCTCGGCTGTTATTACTCACCGAGACGCGGCTGGTCTCGCGGCGGGAACTGCCGGTCGGGAAGCCGCAATGTCGTGGTGCGAACGCTGCTTTCGGAGTCCCGGCGCCACTACAACAATGCGATCAGGATCATTCTGAACCAGGGGCTCGAGTTTATCGACGAGCTCCGCGCGATCGACCTGGCGCTCGTTCGCACGAGCTACCGCTACGCACATTATCTTGGTTCCTACGACGTCGGCCGGCGGAGCCTTGTGAGACTCGCCGCCGTTGACGCGATGAATTCCGAACCGCAGTTGACCCGCGTGACCGCGCTGGTGGAGTTGGTCGACTGGGACCTGTTGTTCGTCGACGGCGCCACCCGCAGAAGCCGGGACGAGCGCAGCGACGCGTTGGTCGAGCGCTATGAGCGCGCCTACGAACTGCTTGCGCACGAAGGCACGCCTCAGGCGTCGATCGACAGGCTGTTCTCCCCCGAATTGCCTGTCGTACTGCCCACGTTTCTGCCCAATCCGCTCGCGCCGGCGCAAACACAGCGAGGCTCGCAAAGGTACATCGACGTCTCCTTCGTGGTGACGAGACTCGGTTACAGCGATCGGATCGAGATACTCGAGACGACGCTCGATGCCACTGAAGCCGAGATGGATGCGCTCGTCGATCTGATCGAGTCCAGCAGATTCCGGCCCAGAGCGACGAACGGCCGATTCGTCGACACGGCGCCCATCGTCGTGCGCTACCACCTAGTCCGGTAAGGGCACATTACGCGCCGCACGCACGTGGCGCCCCTTGCGGCAACGCTTGGCGTTCCTCCTGGTCCGGAAAGGGCACGTTACGTGCCGCACGCACATGGCGCGCCGTGAGGTCACGCCTGGAGTTTCCGTCGTCGATCCAGCGACCGCGGAGCAGCAGACCCGGTGCGCATGCTGTGCACGATCATTTCAACGCGTTATCGGTTCGCACACCATCTGCGCCACATTTCCCTGAATGCGGCCTCGACCCCGCGGGTGAACCTCGCGGAGTCCATGACTACCGAGCCTTCGAGCCGGCTGCGCAGTTCACGTCGCAATGCCGCCAGCCGGTCGCCATCCCTGATCAGACTCGCCGCCAGATCAAGGTATTGCTCCTCGTGCCGGCATACGAGTTCGCCGAGACCGATGTTGCCCAGAATGCTCGAACCGCCGCGTGACACGGCCGTGCGGCCCGCGAGCGTGACCACCGGCGTCCCCATCCAGAGCGCATCGCAGGTGGTTGTCCCGCCGCCGAACGGTATCGGATCGAGCGCCACATCGATTGCGCGCCAGCTTGCCAGATACTCCTCGAAAGGCTGCCGGCCGACGAACTCCACTCGCGACTCGGCCACGTCCGCTCGAAGCATGAACCTGCGAACGCGTTCGCGATGTTGTTCGGAACGTGCGTAGAGCAGCAGGCGGGCTTCCGGCACGCGTCCGAGCAATCGCATCCAGAGTTCGAGCGTCGGGTCCGTGACCTTGGCGAAGTTGTTCAGGCAGCCGAATGTCGGCGGGCCGGGCCGCCGCTCGCATGACGGCAGGCGGTCAGCCGGCAGCGGCGGTCGCGAATAGCACCAGTAACAGCCGGGCAAGCGGATGGAACGTTCGCAATAGTGGCTCGTGTCGTCTTCGGGCGGATCCAGAAACCGGTCGGTCAGGCGGTAGTCGATCGCGTCTACGCCGGTCGTGCTGCAGTAGGCGAGGTAGGTGACCTGGACCGGAGCCGGTTTGCGCGCGAAGACCAGCAGTCGGTTGCGCCCGGAATGCGCCGTGAGATCGACGAGGATATCGATGCCGTCCGAGCGGATCCTGTCCGCGGCTTGTTCGTCGCTGAGATCTGCGATGTCTCGCCATTGGTCGATGTGCATGCGGACCTGCTCGGTGACCTCGTCCTGCCGTGCGATGTCGTGGTAGGCGAAAACTTCGAACCGTTTCCGGTCGTGGTTCTCGAGCAGCGGCAGGATGAAACGGGCCACGGGATGTTCGCGAAAGTCCGGCGACACGTAAGCGATCCGCAGGCGCCGCTCAGGTTTCGGGTCGTTTTCGTGCGGTCGCTGTGCGGCCGCGAGCGGTAGCGCGTGCCGCTCGGCCCACTGCCGGTGCTCGCGCGCGATGTCAGCGGGTGAAGAGTCCGGATGGTAGTGCAGCGTCAGCAGCAGATTGCTGTGCAGCACGGACATGTCCGGGCGAAGCGCAATCGCGCGCCGATAGGCCGCAATCGCCCCGTCGAGCTCGCCCCGATCCTTGAGGACGTTGCCGAGATTGATTTCGGGTTCCGCGTATTGCGGATTGAGTTCGATCGCCTTGCGGTAGTGCGTTTCGGCGTCGGTCAGCCGCTCCTGCCGCTCGAGGATCCGCCCCAGGTTGTTGACCGGTTCCGCATCGCGCGGATCGAGGTCGATGGCCGCCTCGTAGGCGCGTGCGGCATCGTCGACGCGTCCGAGGCGCTCGAGCACCTGGCCCAGGTTGTTGCGGTAGATCGCGCCGTCGGGTCGAAGGGCGACGGCACGCTGGATCAGGCCGAGCGCGGGCTCGGGGTTGCCCGTCTGCAGTGCGATGACGCCGAGCAGGTGCAGGGAATCGGCGTGCCCCGGTTGCGCCTGCAGGATCTGCCGGTAGCCGCGTTCCGCTTCGGCAAGTCGGCCGGATTGATGGTGACGCAACGCGAGCGCGAAAGCGTCGCCGACGTTCAGCGGCATGGCTTGTGCCTGCGATCTGGGAGCGGCGTTGCGTTGGCGCGTATCATTGCAGGCTCCTTGCCGGCCATGATATTCGAATGGGGACTCTACTCGTAACGGGCGGTGCGGGCTTCGTCGGCTCCGCGCTCGTGCGGCAATTGATCGGGGAGACCGAATCGACCGTGATCAACGTCGATTCGTTGACCTATGCCGGAAATCTCGACGCGCTCGCAGACGCGAGGAATAGTCCCCGCCACGTTCTTGAACGCGTCGACATTCGCGATAGCGGTGGGCTCAAGCGGCTGTTCCGCGATTATCGTCCGGATTCTGTTATGCACCTCGCGGCTGAAACCCACGTTGACCGTTCGATTGCCGATCCTGCCCCGTTTATCGAGACCAACGTCGTCGGAACCGCCAACCTTCTCGGTGCGGCCCTGGCCTACTGGAGTACGCTCGATTCCCGGGCTCAAAGCGACTTTCGCCTGCTGCACGTTTCGACCGACGAGGTCTACGGGGACCTCGGCCCGGATGACCCGCCTTTCAGCGAAACCACGCCCTGCGCCCCGAATTCGCCGTACGCCGCGAGCAAGGCGGCCGCCGATCATCTCGCACGGGCCTGGCATCGCACCTACGGACTGCCGGTGCTCATCACCCGTTCATGCAACAACTACGGGCCCTGGCAAGTGCCGGAAAAATTGATTCCGCTGATGGTCGCGAACGCCGTCGCCGGCCGCCCGCTGCCGGTTTACGGGACGGGCGCGAATGTACGCGAGTGGGTTCATGTCGACGACCACTGCCGGGCGTTGCGTCGGGTCCTCGAAGCGGGGCAAGCAGGCCGCATCTATAACGTCGGTGGCCAGGCAGGGCTGACAAACCTCGCGATCGTCGAAGCGATCTGCGCGAGCCTCGATCGCCGCCTGCCACGTGCCGAAGGCTCCTACGCCGAACTCGTCGAGTTCGTTGCCGACCGGCCGGGTCATGACCGGCGCTACGCCGTCGACGACGGCCGCATCCAGGGCGAACTCGCTTGGCAGCGTCTTGAGCACTTCGATCGAGCGCTCGACGAGACCGTGCAATGGTACCTCGCGCATCCGCAGTGGCTTGAGCCCGCTGCTCGGTCCGAGATTGCCAGGTTCGCGAGCGAACGATGAAGGCCGTTCCGACGATTATTCCCGATGTCCTGCTCGTCAAATCCGAGGTTTTCGGCGACGAGCGCGGGTTCTTCATGGAGACCTGGCGCCGCGGCGCGCTGGCAGGGCACGGCGTCGATGCCGACTTCGTGCAGGACAACTTCAGCCATTCGGTGACCGGCACCCTGCGTGGCCTGCACTATCAACTTCGCAAGCCTCAGGGAAAGCTCGTCAGGGTCACGCGCGGAGAAATCTTCGATGTGGCTGTCGATCTGCGCAGGAGTTCGCAGAACTTCGGACAGTGGGTCGGTCAGCGTCTGTCGGCGGACGAGAACATGGCGCTGTGGATACCGCCGGGGTTTTGCCACGGGTTCTATGTCACCTCGGGACCGGCCGACGTTCACTACAAGTGCACGGAATCTTATGCGCCGGAAGACGATCGCTGCATTCTCTGGAACGATGGTGCGCTTGCGATCGACTGGCCCTTGAGCGGCACTCCGCTACTGTCGGAAAAGGATCGTCAGGGGACGCCGTTTGCCGACGCCGAGTACTTTGCGTAGGGCGGCGCTTGTCCGGAGACGGCGACCGACCGACCATGCATCGACGTGTCGGCGGCTTCCGTGGCGACTTCCTCTGAAGCGGATGCTGTGAGCGCTGCAAGCTGCGGTCAACGCACCTGCGTCACCTGGATGTAACCGCCGCGTTCCAGTGCGCTGAGACGGTAGGAACTCCCCCAGTTGGTCGGGTATAGCCTGACCTGCTGACCAGGTCTCAGCGGATACCATTGCGGTCTGACCTGGTCCCACATCTGCCCGTTGTCCAGAGTGATGAGCCAGGAGTTCGGCCCGCGCTCTCGCAGGGCTGTAATCGTAGCGTGGATCTCGTTCTCGGCCGCTTCGGCGGCTGCGGCCCGTTCCTGGGCTTCGCGTTCGGCCGCCCGTGCGGCTCGGAGCGCGCGGCGCCGCTCAAACCAGTTCAGGTCTTCGGTGTCTGCTTCTGCGTTAGCGTTAGCGACGGTGGCTTCCGGCTCGGGATCCCGCGCGTCACTGTCGTCCGATTGCGCTGTCTCGGCGGCCGGGCTGGCCGGCTCCGTGTCCTCGCCTGCGCTTTCGCCGGGTTGTTCGCTCGCAACCGCCGGACTGGCCGGCTCCGTGCGCGGAGCCTCAGCCGGAGCAGGCGGCTCGGTCTCGGCTGGCTCAGAGGGGCTGGCCTCCGCCACAGGCTCGGCGGCAGCCGGAGCATCTTCCTGCTCGGCGCCTGCCTCGGACTCTGCGGCTTCGCTCGCGTTCAGCGCCTGCTCGACCTGTGAGGCGAAGCAAGCCAAGCGCTCCACGGGCGCCTCGATCTGTATGCACTCGCCGACCTCAACGGTGATTTCGTCGGTGTCCTGCGCCGATGCGCCCTGCAGGCCAGACAGCAATACCGTTGCGGCGGCTGCCGACACGCGCCGGGACATCGTCATTGCCGCGTTGCTCGTTCCGTTCACTTCGTTACGCCTCTTGTCGGATTCGCTGTCGTTCCTGACGATGACGGTTAGCATACCCACCGGCCTCGGCCCGAATCAATGCGGATCGCGCCGGCGGCCGGCCCATGCGCGCCTGCCTGGCAGTCCGCGGCGGAAGTCCCGCGTCGCACCGAGAACGGCGAGGCGCCCGTCCGGCAAGGCGCGAGGAGGGAAAATATCGGGAGTATGCGGCCGACGAGCAACGCAGCCGGGCGGGATGCATCGCCGCTTGATCAGCCGTCTTCGGCGAGGCGGTCTTCCGCCCCATGCAGTGGGACTGTTGCCACGGGCTGCTAGGGCACGGCCGGGGTCGCCGCAGTTGTGCGGGCGCTGGCCGGTTCAGGTGGCAGCCACTTTGACGCTCTGCCGCTGACCGGGTTGTCGTAGTGAAACGGCAGCGCATAGACGTTTGGAAACATCTCGAATTCGAGCGTCGGCGGCGTATCAGGCGGATAGTCTGCACTCGGTCCGGGCAGGTTTCGGCCGGGACTCCGGGCCCAGCCGCCTTCATAGCCCGCGGTCCAGGTGTTGAAGGCATGGACCTTGCTGAATTTCCAGACGCCGTCTTCCTTGACGGCCGCGTTCTCGTAGACCGCGGCGCCCATGGACGCGCGCGTGCCGAAGTTGAGTTGCTGCATCATGCGCAGCCGGATACGTGCCGTTTGACCGTCGTCGTCGATGTGGATCACCGGCTGCATCTGCAGGTGGTTGCCAAGCCGGCCGGCCACCGGTCCTTCGCCGCTACGGCCGAAAACGCCCAGCAACAGATCGCGAACGCTGTCGTGGCCGACATAGGCCCCGCGCTGCGCCAGCTCCATCGAGCTCTCTTCGGCAAACAGATCCGCGAGATCGCTCCAGAGGTTCTTGTCGAGGTAGTAGCCGTAGGCGTATTCGAGGTTCGTTATCTCGTGGTAGTCCTTGACGCGCGCGATCAGTCGTTCGACCTCGGCCAGGGTCGAGTCGACGTCCCCGAACGATCGTGGTTCGTCAATGCGTGCGGCCTGCACGGGCGCCGTCGCGGCCGCGATCGCCTGCGGTGGCGGTCGGCCGGCACCGCGAGGGTAGGCAGGCTCGGCGCCCGTCACAGGGTTGCGGTAGTGATAGGGCGGTATATGCGCGGCGGGATAGATCTCGTAAACGTCGCTTGGCGGCCGGTCGGGCGGCAGTTCGGCGCTGACACTCGCCGGCTGTTGCGCGTCCCGTCCCCAACCGTGCTCGTAGTCGCTGATGAAGGTCGGATAGAAGCGCAGCGCGCGGATCTTCCACTTGCCGTCCTGCCTGACGTAGCTGTTCTCGTAGATACCGGCGCTCCAGGCGCCGTGCTCTTCGTAGACGCCGGTCTGGGCGAACTCGCGGCTGCGCGATCGCGCGGTGCGCCCGTCGGGTGCAACGTTGACGACGATCTGCAACTGCATGCGGTCGTTGAGTTCGCCGGGACCGAGGCCCGCCGGGCCCAGCAGTTCGAGCGATTCGCGGATGCGCTGGCGGCCGGCGTACACCCCGCGCAAGCCCATCTCGATCGTGCCGTCGTCGCTGAAGAGGTCCGCGACGTGGTCCCACATGCGCCGGTCAAGGTAGTAGCCGTAGATCGCTTGCAGGTTCTCGATCTCCTGCTCGTCCCGGAGCAGGCTCGCGCGCCGCGCAAGGCCCCGAGCGCGCTCGATGGCATCGCCGCGCGGCGTCGAAGGGACAGGTTCGGCATCGCTCCAGCCGTGACCGCCGCCGCCCGTGCCCGGATTCTCGTAATGGAACGGCGCGAGACAGGCGTCGGGGAATCCCTCGCAGGACATGTCGCGCTCGCGGTCGGCCGGGTGCGGCAGGTTGCGCGGCCCGCGCGCGCGTCTTTCGCCCGGATCGACCCAGCCGGTGGAGTAGGGCGCGCCGAAGCCTGAATGGTAGTCGAGTGTCCCGATCTT
>JAQAJI010000087.1 GCA_028278665.1 Candidatus Rariloculus versatilis | reverse complement strand
GGCGAGTTGTAGGTCGGATCGCCAGGCTGAGCTATCAGGCGGCTGGCAAACGGGTTCCACCATTGGCAGTTGCCGACGCCGGGCTGAATGTTCGGGTTGTTGGCGGCGCCGCTCACTTGATCGAACTTGCAGTTTCCCCCGCCGTAACCCTGTATGGCACGGGCGTAACGATCGGCTATCGTGTCGGATGTGCCGGATTCCTGACTGTTCCATGAAGCCGTGCTGTTGATTCGCCACTCCCAGTTATCGTTGATCGGGCTCACCAGGGTCATTGCCGATCTGAAGGTGTTCTGCTCGGCGAAGGAGGGCAGGGGACCTTCGAGCGGGCTCGCTTGCCTTGAGAACACTCGCTGGAAGTGCTGTATCGGAAAACTCGGATCGCGCTGGTTGGCATCGATCACACCAGGGTTTTCGGGAGGAAGCACTGCGCCCAGGCTCGGCAGCGCGAGCAGCGGCACGCCAGTGCCGAAGCTGCTGTGCGTCTGGACCCGCGCGTAGTTGACTTCCCAGGTCAGGCTCGTGCCACCCGCGAAATCCCGCGTCGCGACCGCCATGCCCGTGAACCGGTCGTTCTCCGGAATGATCGTGCGCTGCAGGCTCAGTGTGCCCCGGCAGAAGGGGTTTCCGGGGGACGGCAAGCCGTCGGCGTTGTGCTCGGTGGCGCCCGCGGGATCCCAGATCACGTTCTCCTCGAGGCCGCCGATGAGCGGGCTGCCGCAGAGGGGATCCGCGTGCCAACCGCCGCGAACCCGGGTTTGTCCTGCCGGGAGCGGGCCCACGGCGCCGAAAGTTCCCGGGTTATACAGGCCGGTTATAAGGCCTTCGCCAAGCCGCTCGTTGCTGAACACGTCCGCGCTCTGCATTTCCTTGGTGCGCTTGAGGTACTCGAAGCCCATCACGACGCCGTAGTCGCTCTCCTGGACGCCGAACAGGCCGCCGACCAGGACTTCGGGCACGTCGCTCTGGGCGCTTGCGAATTGGCTCGACACTGAGAACTCGATGCCTTCGAAGTTGTTGCGCGTGATGAAGTTGGCGACACCGGCGACGGCATCGGAACCGTAGAGCGCGGATGCGCCGTCGAGCACGAGCTCGATACGCTCGAGCATGATGGCCGGAGCAAGGTTGTTGACATCGACTTGCGACCCTGAGTTGGCATCGATCGTTTGCCGCTGCCCGTTCAGCAGCACGAGCGTCGATCGCGCTCCGAGGCCGCGCAGGTTGATGCTGCTCGTTGGTGTGTTCCAGTTCTCGGCGACGTTCGCCGAGGAGATCTGCGGCATGTCGCGCAGGACCTCGACCGTCGAGACACGCTGATTGGCCCTGATCTCGGCGGCGTCCAGTACTGCGACCGGCTGCGGCCGGTCGGCTGGACGAGAGATGAACGAGCCCGTGACGACGATTTCCTCGATGTCCGCCTGGGCAAGTGCGTTCGAGGACAGGGTTGCCCCGCAGGCGAACGCAACGGCTGTGGCCAGTTTTGTATATCGGCTTCGTTTATCGATTCTGGAATTCATGATGCTCCCTTGTTGTAGAAACGTTGCGCGCGAACACGACCCATCGAAGTTGTGAGACTTGGGTACATTGGCATTACGAAAAACGGCCGTATCGTAACTCTGAGAAGCACACCGGGCAAGCTATGGCTCACGCTGGTCGCGCCCCATGGTTCCGTCGCCGGGTTGGGCACCACTGCACCATGGGGTTATGTAGTACAAGCGCTACACGCGAAGTGCCAATCGGTGCGCACACGCGACTGCCGCGGTGCCGCGCTTCGGATTCAGCGCGCCGCGTCGAACACGACAAGCGTGCGTGCCTCGATGCTCTCGCGCGGGACGAAGTCGCTCGGACAGGCCGGGTTGCGAAAGCCCGTGTGCGGCATGAATCTCGCGCGGCCGTCCGTGCGCGAGTCGTAGCACTTCAGCAGCAGCACTTCGTCGGGCTGCATGTCCGACGCATAGAACCAGCGGTGCCCGGGGTTGTGCCGCAGCGAATAGATGTGGCCGGTGTGGCGCGGCAGCTTGAGATCGTCGTCGCCGAAGTGGTGGATGTCGGTCGGAATGAGGTCCCCGTTGGCGACGCTGCGTGCGTCGCATACGGCGAGCGGTGTGTCGACGATCGGGCCGATGATGGGCCGCCAGAGGTTGACGAACGCGAAGTGGCGGTCCGCGAGATCGGTGCGATTCGCACCCTGAAGGACGGCGCGTTGGCGTTCGGGACCGGACTGCTCGGTGTAGTCGTTGTGTGCCTGGTCGACCGGCTCGCGAACGCCGGGTTCTCCGCGGGCTGCACGTACGGCGCTGCGGACGTTGTGGTCGAACACGACGACTGCCGCGGCGCCGGTGAGGTCGCGAACCGCGCGCTCGACCTCGGGGTAGTACAGCGCGCGAACCGCAGCCTCGTTGTAGAAATCGCCGAATGCGGAGCTGCATGGGTGGAACTCGAAACCTTGCTCGTCAAGGCTCAGACGATCCGCGGCCGGGCGTGCGTCGAAAATCGCCATCGCACGCTCCGCAGATGTTGGGCGCACGACCTCAAGCCCACTGTCGGGGGGATAGACCCGCACCTGCGCTCGTTCGATGCCGGGGTCGATGTAGCCGATCGGAGCCTCGACTGCGGGAAGCCCCGCACCAAAAGCGTCGGTTTGCAACCGCTTCGCCGACGGGATCGAGCCCGGAGACTCAGCCACGGTTGAGCCTGCTCCGGGCGCGTCTGGCTGCGGCGATTGTGCCTGCGTCATGGGAAAACACCGCCGGACGCTAGCGCCCGACTGCCCTCCACAGGTCATCGCGCGTTTGCGGTTCTGCCGAGCGGTGCGTGTTGATATAGCGGTCGAAGTCGCTGAGGCCGAGCTTCTCGAGCGCCGGAACCAGCGCCCGGATGTGATCGTTGCCGGGCTGCCCCGGTTGCGGCAGCGAGAAGTCGCCCTGGTAAATGATCCGCTCGCGCGGGATGTGGGCGACCAGCAGCCCGTTGGAGTGCGGCGTCGGCCAGATGTGGTACATCACGACGGTGCGGTTTCCGTCTGTGTAGACCTTGAAGTCCTCGACGGGATCGACCCAGGCCGGCCGCGGATTTCTCGAAAGCGTGTCATCGAGCAGCGTGCGCGGCGTGTTGAGCGCACGCTCGAAGAACTCCCGATTGTTGGCGTGCGTGATGATGGTCGCACCCTCGGCCACGAGCGCCGGTATCCCGCCGGTGTGATCGGCGTGCGCGTGCGTGTTCATGATGTAGCGGATGGGCTTGTCGGGAATCAGACGCTTCGTTTCCTCGATGTAAGCCAGCGCGCGCGCCTGGCTCTGGCCGGCCTCGAGCATCATGATGTGATCCTCGAACTCGATGATCAGCGAATCGTAGCTGCCCGGGCCCGTAGTGAGTCGATACAGTCCCTCGCCGAGTTCTTCGGTCATGACCTCAAGCGCCTGCTGTTGACCGCCCCCGAAACCGCCCGGCCCGTCGGCAGGTGCGGGCGCGAGGCTTGCAAGGTCGGGGGGATTGGCGGTTGCGGATGTTACGGCGACCTCGAAGAACGGCCAGCCGCCGCGGGTCTGCACGATCTGCGTCGGGGCCGTGAAGCCGCCGAAGTCCCGCCAATCGGTGTAGCTGGCGACGATGTGCATGTCGCCCATGATGTTCTCGCCAAGCCAGGTCTCGACGCGCTCGACGAGGTTGTCGTCATTGACGTAGCCGTTGACCACGTAGCTTGCGCCGGACGGTGCAAGGACTTCGGGACTCCAGCTCAGAACCGTGTAGTCGACGCCGTCCATCCTCTGGCGGCTCACGGTGGCGTCGTTCTCGGCGGCGCCCCTGAGAAATCCCCAGGGCGTGATGTAGAACTCCAGCGACCCTCCCCAGGGCTGTGACACGTTGGCTTGTTCGGGGGTTACCTGCTGGAAGAACGTTCCCGGCGTCACCGTTGTCGAGCCGCCGCCGCCGACGTTGACCGTGCTTCCGGTGTGCCGCGACGAAGGCGCCTCGAGATCGATCACCCGAACATAGCCCATGATCGGCCGCATCGGGTCGTGCATGCCATGGCAAATCATTGCCGTCGCATTCGCTGCACACTGCTGGAAGGAAACGTACTTCGCCGATCCCGAATACGTAATGGACCGGACGTCGCCGAGTGCTGCCCGAGCATCGGCGATGGTCTGTGCGGCGTCCTGGGCCAGCGCGTTTCCGCCGAGGAGCGACAGGACAATCGCGCCCGACGCGAGTCTCTTCATCATGGCTATTCCCCCGAAGATCAGGTCGAAGACAGAAGCTGTTGCGCAATTCTACATGCGTTGCGGACGCGCACGTGAAGGCTTGCGCGAAGCCGGCCGCGCGATGGCCGATTTGGTCCAATGGTGCGCGCAGTGCGGAGGCGTTGCCCGGGACTCGCGCGTGGGAGCGTGGTTGCACTTTCGGCGGGAGCGTTCGCAAGCGCGTTAGACTGGGCGCCGTCACAAGCAAAGCGGAGCATGCGGAATGAAAACATGCACGGCGGTCGGAATCGCGTCTTGGCTTGAACCATCCGGATCGAAACGCGAGACCGCGATGATGCCTCTCGCCTACCTTGCCGTACTTGCTGCGTTCGCGTCGCAGGCGGCATTCGCCCAGAGTCCGTCGTCGGACTTCGACCGCGGCAGCAGCCTGCAGGCGTGGCAGCATCCTGGCCTGTCCGAGGTGCTTGCCGAGTGCCTGACCGCGCCCGCGCCGTTCTCGATCGGCAGTGGACAGGCCGCAGACGCCGATGCCGCGGCCGAGCCTCCCGAGCCCGAAGCGCCCCCGCCGTCTACGGCGATACCCGGCGTCATTGCCGCGGGGCAGACGTGGAATGTCGTGTGGTCATGGGAAGGGAACAACGCTGACGGCATCATTCCCGGTGACAGAGGCACGCTGCTCTTCGCAAACAACGATGCCAGCAACGTCATGCAACTCGACCCCGCTACGGGACTTGCGAGCGTCCTCTTCAGCGACACGAATACCGGCGGCGCGCTGTCGCGAAGCCGCGATGGCGCGCTGTTTCTCGCCGTGCGCGGATTGGGCGTCGGCATCGAGCAACTCGAACCTCGCCGCGCGAATTTCGCAAATTTCTTCAACGGCGAACCGCTGGAGTGCGTCGGCGGCGTCATGAACGACCTTGCCGCCGATGCGCGCGGGGGAGTCTATTTCACCGTTTCCGGCAGCGGACTCTACTACGCTGACGCTCAGGGCGTCGTCGCCGAGTACGGCGAAGGGATCGAGCGTGCGAACGGTGTCGTGCTGAGTCCGGATGAGCAGACGCTCTACGTGACCAACGGTCCCGTCGTGCTTGCGTTCGACGTCACGAGCGACGGGTCGCTCGCGAACCAGCGGGAGTTCGGTGCGCTTCGGGGCGGTCAGGGCGGCGACGGTTCGACCGTCGATGCACAAGGCCGGCTCTATGTGTCGACCGGCAGGTCGGTGGACGTGTTCTCGCCCGACGGGGAGTTTCTGGGCACCATCCCGGGCCCCGAGGGTCTGCACGGTGTGACGTTCGGCGGGCCCGACAAGATGCATCTATACGCCATCGTGTTCTACGGGGGCTGGGGCACGCCGAGCGCGCGTAACCGCGTCATCGAGATTCCGGTGCTCGCGCAGGGTTACCTGGAACGGGCAAAGTAGTTCGCGTCGCCGACGGCGTTCACGCGGTCGCAAACTCGATACGATATCGCCGGTTCGCGATTGAATACGGACAAGACGCGCGTTGACGCCGCGCAGGCATGGCGCCCGGCCGTTACGCCGGGAAGCTGATCACGACGCCGAGTTCAATCCGGTCGGCGACCCCCTGGAACCCTTGTCTGACCTCGTCGAGCGGGGGCGTGGACGTAATGATCGCGCCGATGTCGACCGCACCCGTTTCCATCGCCGTAACGAAACGGGCCGTGTCGCGCATGACATTCATGCCGGCCATCTGCCCGCCGAAAATCCGTTTGCCCGACAGGCAGAATGCGGAGCCCGGAAAAGCGATGTCGCCCTGCTGGACAGCCAGCGTCACGAGACTGCCTCCCGGTGCGGTCACTTCCCAGGCCTGGCGCAGCGCGAGCAGGCCCGTCGGGTCCGGACCCGCTTCCACCGCGGGCGGATAGCGGTCGAAGCCCGAGGCTTCGACGACGAGATCCGCGCCGCGCATCGAAATTAAGCCCCCGCCCGCGATCTGGCCGCCCGCGTCGAGGCGCTCGGTCGCCGGCGCGCAAAGCTCGCGGATGCGTTCGACAAGCGTGTCCGTATCGTCATTCGGGTCGAGAACCGTCGTCGCACCGAATTCAAGCGCAAGCGCCTGGCGATAGGCGGCAGGCTCGACGACGATGATCTGCCCGGCCGCCTGCGCGCGGGCACCCTGCACGGCGGCGAGGCCGATCGGGCCTGCGCCGAAGATCACCACGTTCTGGCCGATCTGCACCGGGTCGTAGACGCTGGTCGCTGCGATCCCGACGGCGCCGGTATCGCCGAGCATCGCGATCTGCTCGTCCGGCACATCGGAGAAGATCGGAACGCAGTATTCCTCGTAGGCCACGATGATCTCGCTGAGGCCGCCGATGACCGCAGCCTCGATCACACCGGTTCCGTCGGCCATGTCGGCGATCGGATCGTTCGGCACGCCTCCCGGGGCGAGGTAGTTGCACCATTCGGGCGTTCCGGTCAGGCACTGATGACATTGGCCGCACCAGGGCGTGCCGGAGACGAGCACGCGGTCGCCGACCCGTACCCGCCGAACCTGAGCGCCGACGGCCTCGACAATGCCCATGCCCGAATGGTTCGGGATCGTCGGGCGCTGTTGCGGGAAGTCTCCGAGCACGCTGGTCGTGACGGTGTAGCAGCCGCAGGAGCCGCGCGTGCGCACGAGCACCTGCGTCGGCTTGATGTCGCGCAGCCTCAGGTCCTCGACGGAGCCCTCGGTGCCGTACCGCACGTAGGCGCGAAACGGCATGCCCGCCACGGATCCCGACGCTACGGCCGGCGTGGCGGCGCCATCCTCCTGGGCGGAAGCCCCGGTCGCGAATGCCGCGGCTCCGGTCGCGCCGATCATGAGCATCTCGCGGCGCGACAGGGCGGTGCTGCCGGTGCTTGTCTTGCGATCATCCACAGTTGTTTCCGAGGCAGGCCGTACGTTGGCGCCTGTTGCTTCGGTTCGGTTGGCAGTGGGGTCGATATCGGTCATGCCGGCTCGCTCCAGGAAACCTTGAGCTCACGATGATGGGCAGCGGCGAGTCGCTCAGTCAAGGCGCAATCACCCACCGTTCGCAAGGCGAACCGAAAGCGGTTGCGGTGGGCTCGCGCTTGCTTGAAAGCGACGCCGCAGCCGGGCATGTTAAGCTACGCGCGGCGCGGCATCGCGCGCCATGATTTCACCGACGATCCACATCACAAACCAGTGAGGAAACAGTAGTGGCTGACAAGCAAGTTATAGCGGTCGTGGGAGCAACCGGCACGCAGGGCGGCGGTCTGTGCCGCGCGATTCTCGGCGATTCGGACGGCGCGTTCGCCTGCCGCGCGATCACGCGCGATCCGGGCAAGGACACCGCGCAGGCCCTCGCCGCGCAGGGCGCCGAGGTCGTGGCTGCCGATCTCGACGACGTCGAAAGCCTCAAGAGCGCATTCGCGGGCGCGCATGGCGTATACGCGGTTACGAATTTCTGGGAGCACTTCTCCGCAGAGAAGGAGAAGCAACAGGCCGCGAACATCGCAGACGCCGCAGGGGATGCAGGTGTGCAACACGTGGTCTGGTCGACGCTCGAGGACACGCGCGCGCTCATGGACGCCGACGACACGCGCATGCCGATGCTCCAGGAGAAATACCGGGTACCGCATTTCGACGCCAAGGCCGAAGCCAACGCATCGTTCGAGGGGCTGCCGGTCACGTTCCTGGTCACGTCGTTCTACTGGGACAACCTGTACATGTTCGGGCTTTGCCCGAAAAAGGGCGAGGACGGCAGCTACTCCTGGGCCTTTCCGCTCGGCAACGCAAAGGTCGCCGGTATCTCGGCCGGGGACATCGGCAAGGTCGCCTACGGCATCTTCAAGGGCGGGGAGCAGTACGTCGGGGCCACGGTCGGGATCGCAGGCGGCATGCTTTCGATCGAGGAGATGGGCGCGACCATCGAGCGGGTGACCGGCGTATCGAGCGTCTACAACGCAGTCGACGCCGACGCCTACCGCGGCTTCGGTTTCCCGGGCGCCGACGAGCTTGGCAACATGTTCCAGGTTTACCGCGACTTCGAGGACGCGGTCTGTGGAGCGCGCAGCGTCGACACGGCCAGGGCGCTCAATCCGGAACTCGAGTCGTTCGAGCAGTTCGTCGAACGCCAGAAGGAAACCATTCTGGGTGCAATGAACTCGTAGAAGGACCTGGCCGTTACCGGGCGCGGTTGGGGACGCACGTTGGGAGACAACGGCGGGCGGAAAACCGTCAAGCCGGATGACGTGAGCATCAATCTGTACTGCAAGTTGCCGCGCCGCTTTCGCATGGGCGGTGAGTCGCACCTCCGGATACCGGCGGACGACTGAATTCGTACATTGTGGCCAGACTCCCGACCTTTGATGGTCTTGTCGACGGTGAGGCGACTGCTTGCGAGAGGCTGTCGGGAATTGGTTCGCAAGCCTGGGGCGGGGGTTGCTTCCGCTGCTTTCGGTTTCCCTTCCGCTCCGTCCCGCTTCCCCCTTGAAAAACGGGCGCGTTCGCCTATATTTTTCAGGCGCTCTGGCGTGTCTCGCGCTGGCGAGACATAACTGTTTCCATATCAATAGCCTGGAACGCTGGAACGGCCGACTGACGCGGAGCGTGTTTGTGGCGCTCAGCAGGCGGCTGAAAGTCAATGGAGGTGTGGATGGCCACTGTGCAGATTTCTGACGATGTAGCGCGGATTCAGGAGCGCTTCGATGCAGTTCGGGCCGAGGTCGGCAAGGTGCTCGTCGGCCAGGACATGCTCGTTCAGCGACTGCAGCTCGCCTTGCTCGCCGACGGCCATATCCTGCTCGAAGGCGTTCCGGGGCTCGCCAAGACCCTGACGGTGAGCACACCGAAGCGAGCTTTTCGCGCATCCAGTTCACGCCTGACATGCTGCCCGGCGACGTGACGGGCACGCAGATTTTCAATCCCCGGGAAGGGACCTACTCGGTAAAGAAGGGTCCCATTTTCGGCAACATCGTTCTCGCCGACGAGATCAACCGCGCGCCCGCCAAGGTCCAGGCGGCGCTGCTCGAGGCCATGCAGGAACGCCAGGTGACGCTCGGCGAGCACACCTTCGAGCTCGAAGCGCCGTTCCTCGTCATGGCCACGCAGAACCCCATCGAGCAGGAGGGCACCTATCCCTTGCCCGAGGCGCAGCTCGACCGTTTCATGATGAAGCTCAAGGTCGGCTATCCGAGCAAGGACGAAGAAGTCCGCGTCATCGACCGCATGGCGGGCGCGGGTCGCGAACCGGCCGCGTCGCGCAGCATGGCGGCGAGCGAAATACTCGACGCGCGATCGGTCGTCAGGCAGGTGTTCGTCGACGAAAAGGTCAAGCGTTATGCGGTCGAGCTCGTCGCGGCCACGCGCGACCCGGCCGACGCCGGACTTGCGGAGCTTGCAAACCTGATCGAGATCGGCGCGTCCGTGCGCGGCTCGCTGAATCTGGTCAAGGTTGCGAAGGCCCATGCGTTGATGGGCGGACGCAGCTACGTGAGTCCGCACGACGTCAAGAGCGTCGCGCACGACGTGCTGCGCCACCGAATCGTCGTGACCTACGAAGCAGAAGCGGAAAACAGGGACGCCGACGACCTCATCGATTCGATCCTCGCCAACGTCGAGGTACCGTAATTTCCTGGGTGAGGGAAGACCGGGATCGCGCGATGCTACCCTCGGAAATCGTCAGACAGGTTCGGCGCATCCAGTTGCACACTGGCCGCACGGTGGCGGATGTGCTCGCTGGCGCGTATGTGTCCGTATTCAAGGGCCGCGGCGTCGAGTTCGACGAGGTCAGGCCCTATGTTCCCGGCGATGACGTGCGCACGATCGACTGGAACGTCACGGCGCGGGTCGGCGCGCCTTACATCAAACGCTACATCGAGGAGCGGCAGCTCACTGTGTTGTTGCTCGTCGACATGAGCCCTTCGCAGGACTTTGGTTCCGCGGATCGTTCCAAGCGCGAGGCCGCCGCCGAGCTCTCGGCTCTGCTCGCATTTTCGGCGATCTACAACGACGACAAGATCGGCCTGCTCCTGTTTCATGACGAGGTCGACGAGTACATACCGCCGCGCAAGGGGCAAAAGCATGCGTTGCGCGTCGTTCGCGAAGTACTGGCGCGAGGCCGCGAGGACGAACGCCGCAAGCCCGGCTTGAGGCGCCGCAGATCGCTCGCAGCGTTGCCCCGCGGCGCGGTCCGCCACTTTCTGAAGCTCATTGAAAGCACGGGAGGGCGGCGGCGGTCGACCGACATCCAGCACGCTCTCGAATTCTGCCGACGGGTATTGCCGCGCCGCGCCGTGCTCTTCCTGATCTCGGATTTTCTCGACGAGGGCTATCTCGATGCGCTCAGAAGCGCCAACCGCAAGCACGATGTCGTCGCCGTGCGAATCACGGACGAGCGCGAGCGGCGCTTCGAGCGTACGGGCCTCGTCACGCTCGAAGACGCAGAGACCGGCGAGCAGCGCCTGGTCGATACCGAATCGGACGAGTTTCGCGAGGCAGTCGAAGCGCACGCCCGCGAACGCGCGGACCGTTTGAACCGCGAGTTGCGTTCCGCCGGCATCGATACGATCACGATCGACGCGACGGCCTCGGTCGTGGAGCCGCTGCTGGCCTTCTTCAGGATGCGGCAGATGAGGATCAGGCGATGAAGTTCGTCGGGAGCGCGTGGCGGAACTTCGCGCTGCGCCGCAACTGGCGAGGTGCGCACATGAACGGGTACGAGGAGTGGGAATCTCGTGCATCGGGATCGGGCAAGTCCAGTGACGCACAGTGTGGTTCGGGCGTGATGCCGTCCCGGTTGATGAACTCCTTTTGGCAAGGCGGTCGTCGGCCACATGTGGCTGGACTCGCGCCGTGGACCGCCATCGTGTTCGTTTGCGCGGCGCTGGCGGCATGCGGACAGGCGGACGCGCCCATTGTCGTGGGCCGTGACCCGGCGGACGGCGACACGGCGGGCATCTCGCGCGTGACCGAGGAGGGTCCCGTGAAGGTCGCGGTCGCCCTGACGCCCGCGCAACCGCAACTTGGCGACCCCTTGTCGCTCACCCTGACCGTCGAGGCGGAGGAGGGCGTGACCGTCGAGATGCCGGCCTTCGGCGAAGCGCTCGGCAGGTTTTCCATCGTCGATTTCACGCCGCGCGAGGAAACCCTTCCCGACGGCGTGTGGGTGGCCTCGCAGCGCTATACCCTGCAGCCGCCGATGAGCGGCAGGCAGCGAATCCCGCCATTGCGCATCGAATATCTCGATGCGCGGCCCGGTTACGCGGATGGCGACGAGGAGTACCGCGAACTGCTCAGCGAGGAACTCGTGATTGAGGTGGCCTCGGTCCTGCCCGCAGGCGAAGTGCTTGCCGAGCTTCGCCCTGTTCGCCCGCCGCTGCCCGAACTCGGGCGCGGTTTCGTTGTGCGGGCCTGGCCGTGGCTCGTCGCCGGCGCGGTCGGTCTTGCGGGGCTCGGTTTCGCGGTGGCCCTGTGGCAGCGCCGCGCAGTAGAGCGGCGCCGAGTCACGGCCTGGGACCGGGCGATGCGGCGGCTCGAGGCGCTCGCAGGCCGCGGCCTGCCGTCGCCGGATGCGGCCGACGCTTGGTATGTGGAACTCTCCGACATCGTGAGACGCTACATCGAGGACCAGTACGGCGTGCGCGCGCCGGAACTCACCACGGAGGAGTTCCTGCAGGAAGCGCACCGTTCGGCGGACCTGTCCGGTGTTCGCCGGGAACTGTTGTCGGCGTTCCTCGAGCGTTGCGACCGGGTCAAGTTCGCCGCGTACAGTCCCGAGCACCGTGAGTCGGACGAGGCGCTGACACTCGCGCGCCGCTTCCTCGGCGAGCCGCCTTCGACACAGGAACCGGAATTGGCCCAAGCGGTCTGAGATGCCAATGAACGTACTCATGTCAGTCGAGTTCCGCGAACCATTTCTGCTGGCGCTGGCCCTGCTGGGGATTCCCGTTTTCCTTCTCGCCCGGCGCGCGCCGGGCCGGGTGATCTTCTCGGCGCTCAGGGCGTTGCCCGAGCACGGCGGCAGTTGGCGCATGCGGCTGGCCTGGCTGCCCGACGCGTCGCTTGCGCTCGCCGTTGCCGCGCTGGCCGTGGCACTTGCCGGGCCGCGCATCGGCGAACGCTTCACGCGCATCGACCGGGAAGGGATCGCCATCATGATGGTCGTGGACACCTCCGGCTCCATGCAGGCGCTCGATCTTTCGACCGAGACTCGGGAGCGCACGCGCCTCGAAGCAGTCCAGGACGTATTCGAAGCGTTTGTGCTCGGCGGCGGAGATCTCCAGGGCAGGCCCAACGACGCGGTTGGGCTGGTCAGCTTCGCCGGGTACGCCGACACCGCGAGCCCGTTGACGCTCGACCACGAGAATGTCGTCGCGATCGCGCGCAATCTCGAGATCGTCACGATTCAATCGGAAGACGGGACGGCCATCGGCGATGGTCTCGGTCTCGCCGTCGAGCGCCTGCGCGAATCGCAGGCCGAATCGCGCATCGCTGTGTTGCTTACGGACGGCGTGCACAATGCCGGCGTCGAGGCGCCGGCGGCGGCCGCCGAACTTGCGCGCACGCAAGGCGTTCGGGTGTATACGATAGGGGCGGGCACCACAGGGCTCGCTCCGGTGCGGGTGCGCGATCCGCTGAGCGGCAGAACCGCATTGCGGGCCGTTCCGGTCGAAGTCGATGAGGCAACGCTCGAAGATGTCGCCGAGCGTACCGGAGGGCGCTACTTCCGCGCGACGGACGCCGAGGGTCTGGAGCGCGTCTACGAGGAGATCGACCGTCTCGAGCGAACCAGAATCACGGAGGAACGCTCGAGGCAATACGAGGAGTTCTTCTCGATCCCGCTCGCCGCCGGACTGCTGCTGGCTGCGCTCGGCTGGGCCGCGCGCGGCGCCGTATTCGTGAGGACGCCATGATCGAGCGCCTGATCTTTGCCGACCAGCAGTGGGTCCACCTCGTGTGGTTCGCGATCGGTCTCGTGGCCGTGCTCGCATACCTCGAACTCAGGAGCGGCGAGGGCCTCGGCCGCTTCATGTCGCCGACGATGCAGGCGCGGCTCGCGCGCCGGCAAACCCTGGCCCGGCGCATGCTCAAGTTCGGCCTCGTTCTCGCGACCCTCCTGTTTGGCATACTCGCCCTCATGAGACCGCAGACGCCGGGCGGAACGGAGACGCTGTCCACGCGGCGGGCGGTCGCCGACATCATGGTCGTACTGGACGTCTCCAACAGCATGCTCGCCGAGGATGCGGCGCCCGACCGGCTGGCTCGCGCCAGGGCCGAGATCGGCGAGTTCGTGTCGCGTGTCGAGGGACATCGGGTCGGACTCGTGGTTTTTGCCGGACGCGGCAGCGTCAGGAGTCCGCTGACGAGCGACTACGGGTTCTTCCGGCTCGCGCTACGCGACGTCGACACGCGTTCGGTGTCGCTCGGCGGTACGCGGATCGGCGACGCGATACGCGCGGCCGTCTCGGCGTTCGGTCCGGACCGCGGCGCTCCCCGGCTCATGCTGCTCATCACCGACGGCGAGGATCACGATTCCTATCCGCTCGACGCCGTCGATGCGGCGGTCGCTGCAGGTGTCCGCATCGTCGCGATCGGTTTCGGCAGCGAGGCCGGCAGCGAAATCACGCTGACCGATCCCGACACCGGGGTACGCAGCGTGTTGACTGACCAGGACGGCAACGTCGTCATTTCGCGGCTCGACGGGGAACTGCTGCGCGAAATCGCGCTGCGCAGCGAGGGCATCTATGTCCCGGCCGGGACCTCAGCGCTCGATCTCGATTCGATCGTCGAAACCTACGTGGAACCACTCGTGACGGATACCGCCGCGCGCGTCGCACAGCGAAACCCCAATGAACACTATCGATGGTTCGTGCTGGCGGCGCTTGCGTCGCTGGTCGCGGCAGTTTGGGCCGGTTCGAGTTCCGGTGTGCGTGGAGGCGAAGCGTGACTGGCGAGGCGTTCGGGTCGTTCTTCGGGGTTGGGGTACGCGCAGCATTGCGGTGTGCGGGAATGGCGGGCGGTCCCTGCATGGCTCCTTGCGACCATCCGGGCCGGATCGCGTTCCTGGGTGTGTGGGAGCGAGGCAAGAGCCGCGCCGCTCGTGTTTCGCTCGCCGCGGTTGCGGTGCCGGCCTGGGTTCCGTGGCGCGCGAAACTGTGCGCGATTCGCCGGCCGGCGGCGATCTGCCTGATGTTGTTCCTGCCGGCGGCCGCCGCGCTGGCCCAGCAGAACGTGCCGCCGCCGGTCGATCCGCCCGGGTTCAACGTGCCGGAGGCCGAGCGGGAGGACTCCACGGTTCCGGGCACTACGCGTGTGCCGGGCGGCGCCGATGCCGGGACGGACAGTACCGACGCCGCGGATGCGCTGCCCGAATTCGATCCGCGAACGCGTTACAACATTGCGCTTGAAGCTTTCGGCGCCAGTGCGATCGAGGCGGCGGTCGAAGGTTTTCTCGCCGCACGCGACGAGGCCGGCCCCGACGTTGAGTTGCGTTATCGCGCGGCGTTCAACCTCGGTGTCGCGCTGGCCGCGCGCGCCGACGCCGAGCAGGCCGGGGAACCCGAGCGGGCGATCGAGACGCTGCGCACGAGCGCGGCGTGGTTCAACGATGCGATCCGGCTCGCCCCGGAGGCTGACGACGACGCCCGAGTCAATCTCGAGGTGGTGCTCCGCCGGATCCAGCAACTCGCCGACCAGCTCAATCAGGGCAATCGCCTTCAGGCGCGCCTCGACCGGATCATCGATGACCAGCGTGGCTTGCGCGACAGCGTGCGCGGATTATTCTCTGCGATCGAGTCCGAAGGCGCCGGCGCCGAGCCCGTGGGGTTTCAGCGCGAGTTCGAGGAGCTTGCGACGCTCGAGCGCAGCTTGCTTGCCGAAGCCGGCAGCATCGGCGATCTTGCCGCGGAGGAGCGGGCGCTGATCGAGGCGAAGGACGAGGCCGAACGCACCGAAGCGGAGCGGATTCGCGCATTCCAGCTCGATGCGATGAACGCCTGGCTGCAGCAGGCGCGCCAGTCGCTCAGCGATGCACGCAGGCGGCTCAGGCGGCTCGAGGCCGAACGCGCCCACGGCCGGGCGGACGCTGCGCTCGCCGAACTCAAGCGCGCTCGCGAGCAATTGCTCGACCCGGTCACCGTGTTGCAGCGCGTCGCCCAGGATCAAACGCTGTTGCTCACACATACGCAGGCGCTTGCCGTGCTTGAAGGCGGAAACCTCAGGCTCGACAGCGATGACGGGGCCATTGCGGCGCCACCGGCCTGGCTCGACGCTGAGCATCTCGGCGAGCGCCAGGACGACGTTTCCGCGCGCACCGGAGAGGTCCTCGCGCGTTTCGGCGCGGGTGCCGAGGACGAAGCAATCGAATTGCCGCCCGACGCGAGCCCCGAACAGCGCAGATTGTTCGAATCCGTTCGCGAAGCTGTGCCATTGCTGCAGTCTGCGCTCGCTGCGATGCGCGACACCGAGGTCGCGCTTGCAACCGGATCGCTGGGTCCGGCCGTCGAGAGCGAGGCGGAGGCATTGCGCATGCTCTACCGCGCGATCGAACGGTTCGCGGGCTTGCGCGAACTGATCGAGCTCGCGTACGCGGATCAGACGCAGGCCGTGGCGCTGCTCACGCCGGGCGAGGCCGGGACACCGCTGGCAGAGCTCACGACCGATGAGCGAGCCCGCGCGGTGGGCGAAACCGTGAACGCCAATCTCGACCGGCTCGAACGGCTCGAAGGCCTGCTCGAGGACGAGCGGGCGGCGGTCGAGAACGCGCCGTCGCCCGCCGGGCAGGAGGGTCAGACCGCTCAGGACGAACCGGGCGGTCAGGGCGATCGGAACGGCCAGCCGGGCGAGGTCGACGAAGAGCGGCTGCAAGCGGAAATCGAGCGATTCGAACTTGCCGAACAGTTGCGCGCCGGTGCGGCGGAGGCGCTCGCAGAACTGGAGGCAGCGATCGCCGATGCCGCTGCTGCTACCGAGACCGAACCTCTGCGACTGGCGAGCGAAGCCCTGGCATCGATCGAAGAGCTGCGACGGCTGTTCTTCAATATCGTCGAACATCTTCGCGAGTTGCTTGCCGGCCAGGCAGATACCTACGATCGCACTGCCGCTCTCGGGATCGAGGCGGAAACCGACGAGGCCGGCGACGAGCTTGTCGCGGGGCTCGGGCTCGCGACGGAGCGTCAGAACGAGCACACCGGAACGGCCGAACTGCTGACGCAGGCGCTCTTCGAGCAGGCCGATGCGGCCGGTGCATCGGCAACGGCGGGCTCGGGCGCAGGTGCCGGGCAGGCGCCCGCCGAGCAGCTCGCCGCGGCGGCCGAGGAGGTCCGCGTCCGCCGGTGTCGGCCTCGCTGACGCTGCCGGGGCGGCGGCCGCCGCCCCGATACCGGATCTCGAGCCGATCCTCGGCGACCAGCTCCAGGCGATGGTGCACATCGAGAACGCGATTCGGCTGTTGCAGCCGCCGGAGCAGCAGCAGGATCAGGGCGATCAGCAACAGCAACAGCAGCAACAGGAGCAGCGCCAGCAGCAGCAGGAGGAAATGACCCAGCGTCAGGCGTTGAGCCGCTTGCAGGCCATCCGCGACCGTGAAGCGGAGCGGCACCGTGATCGCGAGCAGCAGCCGGCGCAGCGCGAACCCGTGGAGAGAGACTTTTGAAGACTTTCCCCACGTCATTCAAGGCCAGTCCGAGTGGATTGTCCGGCAATGGAACAGGTTGCAAGAAACGACCGCTTGTGCAGCCTCGACGGACACCGTCCAGGTCGTTCCCCGCGTTCGTGGTACTGCTCGTTGCTCTGGCCTGTCCGGCTGCGGGAGTGGCCCAGTCCCTGCAGCTTCAGGTCGAGAGTCGCGACATCTATGCCGAACTGCCGTTCACGCTGTCGCTGTCCGCGCAGGGCTTCGCCGAAGAACCTCAACCGGACGCACCCGAACTCGCGATCGAGGGCGCCACGGCGACCTACCTCGGCGTGACTCCGAACGTCTCCACGCGCATCCAGATCGTCAATGGGCGACGTTCGGAATCCCGCGACGTGGCGTTCATCTACCGCTGGCGTATCGAAACGCCGGCGGCGGGCAGCTACACCGTACCGCCCCTGACCGTGACCCAGGGCGAGCTCAGCGCCAGCAGCCTCGCCGCATCGTTTACCGCGCGAGAAATCGCAACGACGAGCGACATGATTGTGCGCATGGACCTGCCCGACCGGCCGATATGGGTCGGCGAGACCTTCGATGTCGGCGTCGAGTGGCTGCTGCGCCGAGATGTCGGCGAGCAGCAGTTCGTCGTGCCATTGTTCGACCACGAAGCCGTCCAGGTCGAGTCTCCGGCGAGCGGCCGCGAGCGCACCCTCGCGTTTCCGGCGGCCGCGGGCCAGGTGGAGTTGCCGATCCTTCAGGACGAGACGGTCGAGGCCGGAGTTCCCTACACGCGGTTCCGGTTCCCCGCGCGCATCACGGTCACCCGGCCCGGTCCGCTGGAACTGGACCCTGTCATTGTCGCGGCATCGCTGGAGGCAGGCACGCGGCGCGACCGGTTCGGATTCGCAACGCCTGCCTATGAACTTTTCCGGGCCGAAGGCGAACGCCGTCGCCTGGTCGTACGCGCGCTCCCTCTGGACGGTCGCCCGTCAAGCTTCGAGAACGCGATAGGCAGCGGGTTTTCGATCGATGTCCAGGCGAGCCGCACGGTCGTTCAGGTCGGCGACCCCGTCGATCTCAGCATCACGATCCGGGGCGACGGTCCGCTCGAGGGACTGAGCCTGCCCGATCTGAGCGGCGAGGACGGCCTCCCGCCGGAACTGTTTTCCGTGCCCGACACCACGACGGTCGGGATCGTCGACGCGGACGGAGCCACGAAGACCTTCGATGTCACCGTCCGCGTACAGAGCGCCGAGGCGAGCGAGATACCGCCCCTCGCATTCTCGTACTTTGATCCCGAGAGCGGGCGATTCGCGACGTCGCGCAGCCGCCCGATCGCGCTGTCGGTCGCGGGCAGCAGTCTCGTCGGTGCTGCCGATGTGACGGTCGCGCCGGCCGCGGCCGAATCGACCCTGCAGTCCGCGGCCGATGCGGTACCGGGAGCAACACCAGCCTCTGGCGGGCTCGCGTCGCTGACCGGGGCCGACATGTCGCTCAGTGCGCCCGGGCGCACTCTGCGCGAGGCGTGGTTGCTCGACGAGTTGATTCCGGTACTCGCGCTGCTGTACGCGCTGCCGCTTCTGCTCGTCGCCGGGCGCGTGTGGGTTGTCAGGACCGGCACCCGCCGCGGCCGCACGCGCGAGCTTCGCGACGCCCTGCGCCGGGTCGATGAAACTCTGGCCTCTGACCTGCCCCTGCGCGAAGCGGCGCCCGGAGTCGTCAGTGCCATGCGGGCGCTGGCGCGCCTTGCGAACCGGGATGCGGCGCTTGCCGGATCGGTGCTGGAACGCCTGGAGACGCGAGCGTTCGATCCGGTCGCGGCAGACCGCCCGCTTGACCCGGAACTCGCCGACGAAGTCCGCGCCCTTGCCCGTCGCTGGGTCGACGACGACAGGGATCGAGGTTCCGCGCCGTCGGGGATCGCCGCGGCACTCGTCATCGGACTTCTCGCGCTCGCCAGCGCCTTTGCGTACGCACAGTCGTCGCCGTCGAACCTCGAAGCCGCGCTGGCGCAGGCGCGCGATACCTACCAGGCAGCGCTTGCCGAAGACGACCGCGTGCGGCGCACGCGCCTGTTCTCCGAAGCCGAGCGGCAGTTCGGGGAACTTGCCGGACGCAGGAGCGACGCGCCGGAGCTTCTGACCGATTGGGGCAACGCGGCGCTCGGCGCCCAGGATCTCGGCCGCGCGGTTCTCGCCTACCGGCGTGCGCTCGACGTTGCGCCGACTCACGAACGCGCGCGGACCAATCTCGACTGGTTGCGCGACCGGGCGCCGGCCTGGTTGCCGCGGCCCGTGGAGCAGGGTGCGCTCGATTCCCTGTTCTTCTGGCATCACAGCCTGTCGCTCGCCGAGCGCCACCTGATCGGTGCACTCGCGTTCGCGCTCGGCGTGCTGCTCATCGCCCCGTGGTCCGCACGCCGGACGCGCGTGTTACGGCGCGCGGCTGTGCCGCTCCTGATCGTCTGGATCGCCGCGACGGGTTCGGCCCTGCTTGCCCGCGGTGATGCACGTGCTGCCGTCGTCCTGAGCGACGCGACCGTACTTCGTTCCGCCGACAGCCTGGGCGCGCCGCCGACGCTCGCCAACCCGCTGCCCGCGGGCGCCGAACTCGGCATCCTCGAGTCGCGCGAAGCCTGGACGCGAATCGCGTTGAGCGACGGCACTCGCGGCTGGGTCGCTTCAAGCGCCATAGAAGCGGTCGATCGCCAGGGGCCTGCGCCGTAGGAAGTCGCGAATCGCCGTCTTCGGCGAGGCGTTTCGCCCCACGCGAAAATTCGCTATCGTCGCCCCTGCGGTCGATCGATTGCGGAAAACGTCGGGCCATATCTGGCGAAGTCGATCGGCCGAAGCGGCGAATGAGAGCCGATTCGCAGCCGTGAGTTCCTGCAGCGCAAGCGGGGCCGCACAAGGCCCCGGAGACTGAATCTATCGTTCCGCCCGGCGCCTCAACCGTCCGGGAGCCGCTCCCACAGCAGCGTGTTCTCGAAGTCGGGATTCAGGCTGATCTCGAGATTCGGGCCATCGAAGCGGAACCAGCGGACGAAGTCGTCGCCGATCCAGGCCGGGTTCGAGGCGGCTTCGAGGTGGTGGATGACGCGCCCGGTGGACTCGTCGATCGTATAGGTCCCGTAGTAGGTGATCACCCCGCGCATCGCATCGCGGACTTCCTCGGCCGTCGACTCGTTCGTGTAGGGGCTTCGACCCGGCGGCAGCACCATCGCCCACATGCGCCCGGCCGCGTCGTAGGAAATCCGCCCGGTCGGTTCGTCGCCGTGTCCGGCGAAGCGCGCGAGCGTGTAGACACCGACGAGCTGCTCCTGAACGCTTTGTGCGCGAGCGGGTAGCGAGGCGATTGACGCGGCGAGCGCCACGGCCGCGAGAACCACAGGGAGGCGGGCGGTGAGCGGCCCCGATGAACCTGGCTGTGGAAACAGACTGGGCTTGCTGGTCATATCCTCGGGCTCCTTCCTTGCGGCGTTCGGTATGCAGATCGTCGCTACTGCCCCGCGTTGACGTCGAACGCCTCGTCGGCCGAAGGCGGATCGTAGATTTCCGAGAACCCGCCGACGGCTGCGGCGCGTTCGGGAAGCGGGTCGCCGTTGGCTCGCGCTGCCGCGACGCGCTGCTGGTAGACCTGCTCTCCCCTGAGCGCGTTCGCGACGAAGAAATTGCCTTCGTGGCAGGAATATTCGAGCACTTCGTAGTTGGGCTGGGTCGTGAGAGTGAGCCTGAACGTCCAGGGCGCTTCGAAGGTGCGTGGATCGTCAACGGTTACGCGATAGTCGATCATCTGCGGGTCGATGCGAGTGAAGCGCTCGGTCAGTTTCAGATCTTCGCTGTGCGGCATGCGTCCGACCGTAAGTTCGTCGGTGAAATTCGTGGTCTCCACGACGAGCGAGTCGCCGTCCCAGTAACCGACCGACGAGCCCGTGTACTGGCGCACGCCCGCGTCGGCCGGCGGCCGGTTGTCGAGCGGGACGATGCGCGTGTCGTGGAGCATTTCGTAGCTGAGCGCGACCTCGGTGGGCGTCTGGACGATGCGCACAGCGTCACCGTACAGCGACGGCAGGATCGACCCGGTAACGCCGCGGCTGATGCAGCGGTCGTAGTACGAGAAGTCCTCGGTCGTGTAGAACGGGCCGTTCGCCTGTCCCGTGCGCCGCGCGGCCCGGCGCTCGGTTCCTTCTTCGGTCAGTGCCGGCACTCGGCCATCGGCGGGTTCGACGATGTACGAGGTATAGCCGAAGGTCCGCGTGCCCGTTTCGGCGGAATCGAGCGCGCTGAGCTGCAGGCGGTCTTCGTCGTCCTGTGCGTCGCCCTGAGCGGTCAGGCCTCCAGGCCCGCCGGTAAGCCGCTGCTGGAACTCCTCGGCCGTCAGGTGCTCGCGGGTCCCGAACTGCTCGGGCCGGCTCATGGGTATGCCGCTCATGTCGCGGCTCGTGAAGGTGCCCTCCAGGTTCGGGTCGCCCCAGGACAATCTGGGTACGCTCCAGTCGGGATCGGCGACGGCTGCGGCCGTCTGTTCGGCCGGAACAGGAACTTCTGCCTGCTGCGCCATGGAAGTCGAAACGATGGCAAGAATCGCCGACATGCCGACGCCGGTGGCGAGCAGTGCATGGAGGGGCGAGCGGCGAATCCGGTCGTCGTCAACCGGTTGCCAAATGCTGGGATCGATCGAGTTTCGGCGAATCATCGTAGTCTCCCGCTCCGGATGATTGTCAGCTAATATTAGGCGCATGCAAAGCCGACTGCCAGCCGTAATTTGCCTGCTCGCCGGATTCACGTTGGGTTTCGCGCAGGGCGCCGCCGCTCAGGATCGCGAGCGACCCGATCGGATCGGCGACAGGCCCAATCTCAACGGCATCTGGCAGGCCATGAACACGGCCCACTGGAATCTCGAGGCCCACAGCGCCGAACCGCTCGAGCGGTTCTGGCAACTTGGCGCGATTGCCGCGATTCCGGCCGGCCAGAGCGTGGTGGCAGGCGGCGAGATTCCCTATTTGCCGGAGGCATTGGCCAGACGCGAGGAGAACCGTGCCGGCTGGCCCGCGTCCGACCCCGAGGCCAACTGCTACATGGCGGGGATCCCGCGTGCGACCTACATGCCGTACCCGTTCCAGATCGTCCAGGGCGAGGGCGACGTGATCCTGTTCTCGTACACCTATGCGAATGCGAACCGTCCCGTGTACATGAGCGATCACCAGATCGCCCCCGTGGATCTCTGGATGGGTCGATCGAACGGCTCCTGGGACGGCGACACGCTCGTCATCGAGGTCAATTCCAATCTCGATCGGACCTGGTTTGACCGCGCCGGCAACCATCACAGTTCGGCGATGATTGTGACGGAGCGTTACACGCTGATTGACGAAAACACCATGCAGTACGAGGCCACGATCGACGATCCGCAGACATTTTCGCGGCCGTGGACGATCAGCATGCCGCTGTACCGGCTCATCGACGAAAATGCGCGGCTGCTCGAGTTCAACTGCGTGAAGTTCTCCGAAGAACTGCTCTATGGCGACTTCATGACGCGAGATCCCGAGCCGGAGGCCGAAGCGCCATAGGGTCGACAAGCGGACGGCTCAAGCTACGCCCGCGCGACGTCACCAACGTGAAACACGAGGTACGACCGATGTCACCGAAGATTTTCGCCGCTACGGCCTGCGCCGCGTTGGTGGGCGCGTTCGCTGCCGGACCCGCCGCCGCTCATCACTCATTCTCCGCGGAGTTCGATATCAACCAGCCGATTCGCTTGCGCGGCGAGGTGATCCGCATGGAATTCACCAACCCGCATTCGTGGATCTACCTGCGTGTGACGACCGACGCCGGCGACGTGCAGGAGTGGCGCATCGAGGGCGGGGCCCCGAACGCGCTGATACGGCGCGGCTGGAACAGGGACTCCCTGCCGCCCGGAACCGAGGTCGTCATCCTGGGCTACCGTTCGCGCGACGGCTCCAACACCGCCAACGGCGGTTCCGTGACCCTGCCGGACGGCTCGACGCTGGAGGTGGGTTCGACCGGAATCGGTGCGCCGAGCGCGCAATAAGTCCGCGAACGCCGCACCCGGCAGATTGCAGTACCTGCGGCAGCGGGGTTTTTCCGGTCGGCGTCGAGCGTCGCGCGGCGTCGCTTGGCGATAATCGACCGTAGGCCTGCTGGAATTTGAGCGCGCCGTCAGGGCGTCGGATCTGGCCGCCGACAGCGCTGCGACGGTGCTGGCCCACCTGCTTGCCACGGCACAATATGTCGATATAATCGCATTTCATCGACACGTTGACGCGACATGTCGATGGGATCGACATATTCGCCAAATGCGTCGACAAGGGCGGGATACATGGACACGAGGTTCGATTCCGGTCGTCCCTTCAATGACCTTCCAAACCTGCCGCCGGCCTCGGAAACCGAGACAAGGACCGTTCTTCGTAGCTGCATTGCCGCGCGTGCGGCGCTGGCGGAACTGCGGGCCTCCGGGAAACTCATCCCGAACCAGACGATGCTGATCAACTCGATTCCCCTGCTCGAAGCTCAGGCGAGTTCCGAAATCGAGAACATCGTCACCACGACCGACCGACTGTTCCGCCATGCCAACGCCGCGGCCGGTCCAGCGGACCCCGCCACGAAGGAGGCACTGCGCTATCGCACTGCCTTGTACCGAGGTTTCCAGATGCTGCAGCGGCGGCCGGTTTCGACCGTCATGGCTGTCGAGGTCTGTCGAACGATCAGGGGCGTGGATCTGGATATTCGCAAGACGCCGGGAACGGCGTTGATCAACGATGCAACCGACGCGGTCATCTACACACCGCCGGTCGGAGAGGGTGTTCTCCGGACCAAGCTGGCCAATTGGGAGCGCTATATTCACGAGGCCGAGGAAATCGACCCGCTTATCCGCCTTGCGGTCATGCATTATCAGTTCGAAGCAATTCATCCGTTCGTCGACGGCAACGGCCGGACCGGGCGCGTGCTCAACCTGCTCTATCTCGTCGACAAGGGCCTGCTCGATATTCCCGTCCTCTATCTCAGTCGGCACATCACTCGGAACAAAGCGCTCTACTACCGGTATCTGCTTGAAGTGACGACCCAACAGGCCTGGGAACCGTGGATACTCTTCATGCTCGAAGCTGTCAGAACCACGGCGGAGTGGACGTCTGTGAAGATCCACGCGATCCGGGACCTTCTCGACGGGACGGCCGCTACAATTCGCCAGAAGTTGCCGAAAATCTATTCGCGTGAATTGGCCGAACTGATCTTCGTGAATCCCTATTGCCGGATTGGCAACGTGGTTGAAGCGGACATCGCCAAGCGACAGACTGCCGCTCGCTACCTGAAAGCCCTCGCAGCCGAAGGCCTCCTTGAGGAGATAAAGATGGGACGCGAGAATCTCTATATCAACCCGCAACTGCTGGCGCTTCTGTCCGAACGCGCCTGACCGTCGCCGGGGACTCCCGGCTTGCGTTCCGGGTCGACCGCCATGAGATGAAGATCGTCGATCTGAATTACGAGGATTACTTCTGAGAGGCAGCCGCGCGCGATTGCTACTATCATTTCCGTGCAATCGAGCCTGAATCGAAACGTAGAGAGGGGGAGTCGAACCATGAGAGATACCGATAACGCGAGCCGGCGCCAGTTCCTGACCGGAAGCGCCGCAGTCGCCACCGCAGCCTGTGTAACGGGCACGGCCCGTGCGCAGAGCCCTGACTACGTCATAGAGCCGCCGGGCGTCGTCTCGATGGAAATCGCAGGCTCCAGCCAGCGTTTTCCGGTGCGGCGTGTTTACTGTCTCGGGCGAAACTATCGGGCTCACGCGATCGAGAGCGGCGACAACCCGGACGAAACGCCGCCGTTCTTCTTCATGAAGCCGCGCGACGCTGTGACCGACTACCGCAACGGTTTCCCGTATCCCCCGATGACGAGCGCGCTTCGCTACGAAGGCGAGATGGTCGTGGCGCTTCGCAGCGGCGGCAAGGACATCGATCCGGCCGACGCACTCGATCATGTCTACGGCTACGGTGTCGGTCTGGACAGGACGCGGCAGGATCTGCAGGAAATCGCGCAGGGCCTGTCGCGGCCCTGGGCGATCAGCAAGTCCTTCGACAACTCGGCACCCTGCGGGCCGCTTCATCCCGTTGAGACCCACGGTCATGCGGTCGACGGCCGCATCTGGCTCAGCGTCAACGGCGAAGTCAGGCAGGACTCGGACCTCTCGCTGCAACGCTGGTCCGTGCCCGAAGGGATATCCATCCTCTCGCGGCACTATGAGCTTGCCGCGGGCGACATCATCCTGACGGGAACGCCGGAGAATATCGGGCTCGTCGTCAAGGGCGACGTGATCAACGCCGGCATCGAAGGGCTCGGCGAAATCGAAGTTGTAGTGACCTGAAATCCGGCGCAAGAGTCGGCCGGAGGTCGTAGATCGAGCAAGGGTCAGCATCTCCGAAATCGTTGTAAGCCGATCGCGGCCGGGTTGGCGCCGAGTCAAGGCCGAAGGAATTCATGAAGCGGAAGCTACGCAGCAACGCGCAACCCGGAACGACCTGGGAGGCCTTACGGCGCGCCCATTGGAAGGCGATGGGGCTCTCCGAGGAGGATCTCGAGAAACCGAAGATCGCCATCGTCAACAGCTCGTCGGAACTCGCCATCTGCTACCGTCATCTCGACGGCGTCTCGGAGGTCGTCAAGCAGGGAGTTCGCAACGCCGGGGGTTATCCGATCGAGATCAGGACCGCGGCGCCGAGCGACCTGATGATTGGAATGGGCCATCAAGGCGGCTACATCCTTCCGAGCCGCGACCTGCTCGTCAACGACATCGAGATCGCGGTCGAGGGCGGTCAGCTCGACGGCATGGTCTGCCTGAGTTCCTGCGACAAGACGATGCCGGCCCACCTCATGGCGGCCGGGCGGCTCAACATCCCGACGATCCTCGTCATTTGCGGCTACCAGCCCGCGGGCAAGCTCGACGGCGAGCACGTGGATATCGAGGACGTGTTCGTGGCTTCCGTACAGGCGGCACTCGGCAAGCTGTCGCGCGAACGGCTGCTCGCGATGACCGATGTCGCGATCCAGGGTCCGGGCGTGTGCCAGGGCATGGCCACGGCCAATTCGATGCATGTCGTGTGCGAAGTGCTCGGCATGACGCTGCCGGGCAGCGCGCCGGTGCTTGCCAACAGCCCGCGCATGTTCGAGCAGGCGCGGCTGTCGGGCGAGCGAATCGTCGAACTGGTCCAGGACGACCTCAAGCCGCGCGAGATCCTGACGCCGGCGGCGTTTCGCAATGCCACGCGGGCGATGCTCGCGATCAGCGGTTCGATCAATTGCATCAAGCATTTGCAGGCGACGGCGGAGGAGGCCGGCGTCGATGTCGACATTTTCGGCCTGACAAACGAACTCGGTCGCGATGTTCCTGTATTGAGCGCCGTTCGCCCCAACGGCGCGCACACGATCGACGAGTTCGAGCAGGCCGGCGGAGCGAGCGCCTTGCTACGGCAGCTCGACCCGCTGCTCGACAGGGATACGATCACGGTCAGCGGTCGGACGATGGGCGAACTCGTCGCGGACGCAGAAGTCCTGGACGATGAGCTGATCCGGCCGCTGTCGCGTCCGGTTGCCGAACAGGCTTCCATCGTGGTGCTGCGCGGCTCGCTGGCGCCGGAAAGCGCGATCCTGAAGCTCGGCGCCGTGCCGGGTTCGGTGGCCGGTCGCTTCGAGGGCGAAGCCATAGTCTTCGAAAACGCCGCTGAAGCCATCGCCGCGATCAAGCGCGGGGACGTGAAACCCGGGCACGCGCTGGTCGCGCGCGGCATGGGACCCAAGGGCGGTCCGGGCATGGCCGGCGGCGCCTCGTCCATCGTCTATGCGCTTTTTGCGGCCGATCTGACGCACAAGGCGGCATTCATCACGGACGGTCAGCTCTCGGGACTCTGCAACAAGGGCATGACGATCGCGGAGGTTTCGCCCGAGAGCGCCGTGGACGGGCCGATCGCGCTCGTTCGCAACGGCGACCGGATATCCATCGATGTCGAAGCGCGCACGATGGATGTCGATGTTCCAGCCGAAGAGCTGGCGCAGCGACGGTCGAAACTCGGCGTACGCGAACTGCCCGATGCGTCCGGGTATCTGTCGATCTATCGGCGTGATGTGCAGGGGATGTCGACGGGAGCGGTGTTGTTGCCCTGCGATTGAGGATTGACGACAGGAGTATCCTGCAATGATCCGCATGTTTCGAACGACGTTGATTCCGAGTCGATCTCGGTGGACTGACTGAAGGCGGGATGATGACGAAGCTGGCGACAGAGTGGGACAACGTGCGAGGTTTCGATCCGAGCAAGCAGACATTCGAGCGCCTCGATCTGGATCGATGGCTCAAGGACCACCGCATTCTCGAGGAGGCACGCAGCGAGGGAAAGCGGAACAGGCCGTCGGCGGACGAACGGAAAATTGCGGGGACCCCGGAGAAAATCGCCGCCTGGATCAACCAGCGCGGGCGCATCTGTCGCCAGAACGTGAGCCCGCACCTCTCCGACCTCGAACGCGACCTGGCCGATCTGGAGAGCCCGGAGCAACTGCGTGTCAAGGAGCAAGAGGTTCGTGCATTGTTGGCCGATGCCGAGACCGCCCTTGAAGGCAAGGTGGACGATGGCCGCAATCGCCTGTCTGGTCTGGAGCAGGAGTTGCAACAGGAAGATGGCGATTTCGCCGAATTCCGGCGGGAAAATCGTCTTCGGCGGCGTCCCGACTATAAACATCGAGGCTCAGCGTGGCGATACATCTGCGGATTTTTCGCCGTCGAGGTTGTTTTGAATGCCAGCCTGCTGATGGAGGTAAACGCCCTTGGCCTCCTCGGTTCCATCGTTCAGATGGGGATGATCGGGGCGGTAAACGTCGGGATTTTCGGGGCATGCATGGGGGGAGTGCTTCGCCAGGCGGCGCATGTGGCTGTCGCGAGGAAGGCAATGTATTCGGTGCTCGCGGTCGGAATTGTTGTGCTGACGGGCACCTTCAATCTGGTCGTGGGTCATTTTCGCGACAGCATGCAGGCTGCGATGGACGATCCGGCAG
>JAQAJI010000086.1 GCA_028278665.1 Candidatus Rariloculus versatilis | reverse complement strand
ACTGCAGGCCGACTTCGGGCAGCACGTCGTCGGTCTGGACTCTGAGATCAGTCAGCGAGAACAGTGGATTCAGCGGTCCGAACGCGGTGGCCTGGCCAGCCGCCAGGTCACCATTCGGAAAGGCGATCGACGGTGTGAAGACCGCAGTTTTCTCAACGTCCTGATAACGTCCGCCGAAGTTCAGTCGCACCTGGTCGGTGATGCTGTAGGTACCTGCAAAGAACAGGCTCTGCCATTCGGACTCCTCTTCGAGAAGATTGCCGAAACCGACTCCAAAGGCGACGTATACATCAATTTCCGTATCGAGCTCGTGCTCCTGCCAGTAGGTGCCAAGCATCCAACTGAACCTCTGATCGAGGGGAGAAGTGATACGCAGCTCCTGTCCCGTCTGTTCGAATGCCTCTGTCCGTTCATCGACGACGATCGCGAACGAGCTCGCATCCGGATCGAGCCAGTCGTGCTTGTCGTATTCGACCAGAGATGTTGTCGAACTCAGCGTGTAACCGCTGGCGCCCAGGTCCCAGTCGAAATTCAGTGCGAAAATGTCGACATCCTGGTCCCGGTCTTCCTGTTCGTCGAACTGGCTCAGGTCATTCAGATTCTCGCGGACCGGGCTCCTGGCTACGCCGTTTTCGTCGACGCCCGACCAAAGCGGGGTGACGCCCGAAACGTAGTTCGGGTCCGAAATGATTTCGGCGTTGAGCGCGCGAATGGCGTCATACACATCCTGCGAACCGCCCGATCCCGTCACACCGGTCAGCGTGGTCAGATCCATATCGTTGTACAAGGCGTCGAGCGCGCACAGCGCGGGTATCCCCGGTGCGAGCGCAGGGTTCGCAACGCTGAATTGCGGACGTATTTCGCAGCGCGACTTCTCACGCGGCGTGCCGAGCTGGTAGATGTCGTGATTCTCGTATTTGAACATCAGCTCGAAATCGTCGGTCGGCGCCCAGTCGGCAATAAGGCGCAATGACGTGTTCTCCTTGATGCCAAGATCGGAGCCGGTGAGAACTTGCGTATACCAGTAGTCGCCGAGCTCAAAATAACGCCCGGCCAGGCGTACCCCGAAGGTATCAGTGACCGGACCGCCGAAGCCGAACTCAACACTCGTTTCATCGGTTGTGCCGTAAGCGAGATTGAGTTTGCCTTCGAACGAGTCGCCCGGACGGCGGCTTGCATAGTTCAGTGCACCCGCGGTTGCACTTTGGCCGGCAAAGGTCGGCGGTGGCCCACGCACGACCGCGACACGTTCGAGATCGAAAAAGGCGTTTTGCCCGAGGTTGGCACGACCGTAATAGACGCCGTCGTGAAACTGCGCGACGGCCTGTTCGAACGCTTCGTTTCCGGTACTCGTACCGATACCGCGAACGGCGAGCGTTTGTCCGGTAAACGTATCTGACATGTACAGATTCTGGACAAAAACCGAAAGCTCCTCCATATCGGAGAAGCCGCCCAACTGGACTGCTTCACCCGTAATGGCGGTGACCGAGATCGGGACGTCCTGCAGGCTCTCTGCGCGGCGGGTCGCGGTGACGATGATTTCCTCGAGCTGTGCATGGCTCGGTGCCGGCATTGTTGTAGCGATAACTGAAATCGCGAAGGCGCACAAAACGCTGGATGTCAGACGTGGATCATTCCGGGAACCAAGGCCGAAGTGCATCATGATGTTTCCCCCAGTGTCCAATGAAATCTCGAGTCGACGACAAACAGACAATTTGACACTTGTCAAGTTCCCGTTACCGCGATTATTACGTGTTGAGCGTGTATGTCAAATCCAACATCCCCCGGGCGGAGTTTTCCTTATGGTCGAGCGAACCAACAGGCAGCAGTCCTGCCTGGCGAAATGTGTATGGGATTCGAAACGGCCGAGACGGGAAACCAGCCGGAGGGTTGTTCGCCGGAACACCAGGCGCCCCGCGATAACTCCGAGCTGCGGTCTTCGTCCAGGTACCGCTACTGGCCTGTTCGCTGGCGCCGGCGCTCGCGGAAAACGCCGCGACGCCCGGAGCGTTCGTCCTCGCTGATGATGCCGTCGCCATCGCTGTCGAGCTGCTCGAACCGTTCGGCGCTGAAATCCTCCTGCACGGCCTGAAGCTCGTCGAGCGACCACGCACCGTCGCCGTTGCTGTCGATCTGCAATTGGACACCGTCGCGATCCCGGCCGCCGAAGCGCGGCGTCCGGAGTTCGTCGCCGGAAAGCTGGCCGTCACTGTTCGCGTCGCGCTGCGCGAACCATTCGGAGGTCGCGTCCGGACGCCCGGCCTGGACCTCTGCGAGCGTTACGAACCCATCTTCATCGGTGTCGAGGCGCGTCAGGACCCGGTCGCTGAACCTCGTGCGCACGTTGTCGCTGAGTTCGCCACGGTCGCGGCCGCCACGAAGTTCTTCGGCCGTCAGAAGCCCGTCGCCGTCCGTATCGCGCGACTGGAAGCGTTGTTCGGCTGCCTCCTGGAAACCGGCCTGATACTCCGTCAGGCTGATTGCGCCATCCCCGTCCGTGTCCGCCTCAAGCTGCGCCCATGCAGCGTGGCTGCCCAACAGTGCCGCCACCGCAAATGCCAAATCGATTCTCATCTGCCTCTCCTTTGCCGTAAGCATCGCTTCCGAAGGAAGCATCAAGTCACGATGAGAAATCTAATCGTTTGCGCAGCGTCAGTCCGTCAAGAAACCTCCAGAATTCAAAAGCTGGCTGGCGCTTACTCGGGTGCCGGCATGTAGCCGTCGTCGCCCGGCACGGCCGGGAACCGGCGCGCATTCCAGTCGCGTTTCGCCGCTTCGATGCGTTCGGCGGAACTCGAAACGAAGTTCCACCAGATGTGCCGCGGGCCTTCGAATGGCGCGCCGCCGAACAGCATGAGCTTCGCGTCGGATCCGGCGCAGATTTCGATCCCGCAACCGTCGCGAAACACGAGCAGCTTGCCGGACTCGTAGTGGGCGTGCTCGACTTGTACGCTGCCGGCAACGATATAGGCGGCGCGCTCGCCAAGCTCCGGTCCCAGCGTCAGCGTCGATCCGGCGGCCAGATCCGCCTCGACATAGAACAGGTCCGAGAGCGTTTCGATGCCGGCGCTTGCTCCGAACGCGGAGCCGGCGACGAGCTTCAGACGGGCACCCGACCGTTCGACGACCGGCAACTTGTCGGCTGGATAGTAAACGAAGCTCGGCGCCGAAAGCTCGTGTTCACGTGGCAGCGCAACCCACGACTGGATGCCGTGAACCCGCGACGCGCGGGCGCGCTCGGCATCAGTGCTGCGCTCGGAGTGAACGATGCCCGAGCCCGCCGACATCCAGTTGAGCTCGCCTGGCCGGATGATCTGCTCGCAGCCGATGCTGTCGCGGTGCAGCATTTCGCCTTCGAAGAGGTACGTGACCGTCGCCAGGCCGATGTGCGGGTGCGGCGGCACGTCCACTCCTCGACCGGGCTCAAGTTCGGCGGGAAGCATGTGGTCGAAGAAGATGAACGGCCCGACCAGGCGCCGCCGTGCGGTCGGCCAGACCCGATTGACCGTCAGGCCGCCGAGCGGCCGATGGCGCGGCCCGACGACGAGTTCCACGGGATCCGGAACATCTCCCGGTGGCGGGGCATCCGGAACGCTTGCAGCGTCACGGCCGCCCGTAACGCTTGCTGTTTCCCCGGCATCCCGGGTGGACGCTGTCTGCCCGGAGCCGCCGTTCACCGACACATTGTCCTGCATGATCACAGCAAATTAACCGATTTCGACAGACGTGCGCCACGGTTAGAATCCCCGGCATGAACATTCCGAACCAGACCGCCGACGGTGCGTTCCGGCCCGCAACGTTACGTTTCCTCGAGGAGGTTGCGGCCAACAACGAGCGCACATGGTTTCAGGCCAACAAGCACCGCTACGAAGCCGATGTCCTCGCCCCGGCGCTCGATTACATCGAGACCATGGGTCCGCACATCGAGCGCATCTCCGCGCATTTCGTCGCAATCCCGAAACGCGTCGGCGGCTCGCTCATGCGGATCTACCGCGACACGCGCTTCTCGCACGACAAGACCCCGTACAAGACCAATATCGGCATCCAGTTTCGGCACGAACGCGGCAAGGACGTTCACGCACCGGGGTTCTATGTGCATGTCGAGCCCGGCCGCTGCTTTCTCGGCGCCGGCATCTGGCGTCCCGAATCAAGCGCTCTCGCCGCGATCCGCACGCGCATCGTCGAGAAGCCGGATGCCTGGAAGAACGCGGGCGGCGACGGCCGGTTCCAGAAGTATTTCGAGTTTGGCGGGCAGCAACTGAAACGCCCGCCACGCGGGTTCACGGCCGACCAACCGTTTATCGAGGACATCAAGCGGAAGGACTTCATCGCGAGTTGCCCGATCGATGACGACGACATCGTCGCCGGGGACTTCGCCGAGCGAACGGCTGCGCGATTCGCGGCAGCCGCACCGCTCATGGCGTTTCTCTGTACGGCGCTCGAACTTCAGTTCTGAGGATCGTCAGGTGGAGTCATCGCCTTGCCGGCGGTCGATGAATCGACGAGCCAGAGCAGTCCGCAACACGCGCCGGTCACGACGACAAGGCCGCCGCCGAATGTCAGCAGCCAGTAGAACTCGAACGCGAGAAGCCAGTCCAGAAAGAAGCCCGCCGCGTAGATCGCGACACCGGTGACCACCAGAGGGCGCGCCCGGTCGCGCCAGCGGCGAATGCGCCTGGGGTCGGCAGGCTTCATTAGCGCGCGATCGCGTGCGGCACCGGAGCCTCGCGAGCTTCGGGCTCCGGAGCCCGACGCTGGCCGGGCACCTGGAACATTTTGTAAGCGGCCAGGCGGATCCTGAAGTCGCGCTTCACTCCTCGTCCTGAACGAAGCAGAACGCGGCGAGCTTGTTGCCGTCGAGATCCCGGAAATACGCACCGTAAAAGTTGCCCATGCGCCGACCGGGCCCGCCTTCGTCCGAGCCGCCGCTTTCGAGCGCCTTGCCGTGAATGGCTTGCACCATTTCCGGTGTGCCCGCGTGCAAGGAAACCATCGTGCCGTTGCCGGCCGTCGCCGGGTTTCCGTCCTGCGGCTTGGTCACGGCGACACCCGGTGACTGCTCGCTCGTCCTCCATGCCACAAACCGCGGCGTTTCCATGAAACGCTCGCCGCCAAGCAGCCCCAGAACCTCGTCGTAGAACTTGACGGCCCGGTCGAGATCGTTGGTACCGAGCATCACATATCCAATCATCCGTTGGTCTCCTATCCGAAAAAATGGCGGCGAATTGCCGCGGCAAGTTTATGCGCGAATCCGTACGCGCGAAAGGGCGAACTGCGGTCAACCTGCGACATGGCGCTGCAGCAGGCGCTCACTCGCGGTCGCACCGCTCGTGCATGCCCGCAAGAAATACAAAGTACACTACGGCTCCACCGGACCACAGGACCCAAACAACTTCGAGTCACCATGAAACTCAGGATTCTCGGTAATTCCGTAAGATTTCGCGTCTCGCAGGCCGAACTCACGCAACTCACCACGGAAGGTCACGTGGAGGACAGCGTCGCGTTCGGTCCGGGTGCGAAGCTCGTCTATCGACTTGAAGTCGCCGACTCGGGGAAGCGTCCGGTAGCCGACGCGATCTCGGCAGGCTACGACGGCAACGGTGTCCGGGTTGTGCTGCCCCGCGAGCGGGTCGACACCTGGCAGCGGCCTGAGGAGGTCTCGATCCACGGCGAGCAGGCACTGCCCGGCGGCGACAGCCTCAATATCCTGATCGAAAAGGACTTCACCTGCCTCATCCCGCGCGAAGGGGAGGATCAGTCCGATCTTTTTCCGAATCCCGCGGTCACGGAAACGAAAGCCTGAAATCCGCCGCGAGCTTGCCGCTGCTTGCGGAGCTGTTTCGAGGCCGCTGGAACTGCGGGGGCCGACGCAGCGATGCGTACCGTCGCGGACACCGCCACATCCGCTGCCGGCGCCGTCGTCCGAGGGATCGGATCGGCGGTCTCGGAGCAACGAGGCCGCGAAGGTCGGGCAGACGCTGCAGAGCGGTCAGGTAATGGTCGCAAACGTCGCGTCTCAAAACCACGACGCCGAGAATTGAAGGTATACGGACCTGCCCTGCCAGGATAGCAGCGAGTCGCTGCGGTAGATGCGCCCGCAGCAGACCTCGAATTCGCCGCGGTCGGGATACGTGTCGAAGAGGTTATGCGAACCGAACTTTAGGCGGTAGCGATCCCCGAACGCCCAGGTCGCCTCGAAGTCGACGAAGAACGTGCTGGCGAAGCGCTGGATCTCGGTCAGGCTCGCGGTCGAGGCGTTCGCGTAGTCGCTGAAGTAACTGCCGCGAATGAGCAGGTCGAGACGGTCCCAGGCCTGCCGCATCGATATGACAGCGCGTGTGTCCGGCGCGCCGTACCTCGAATCGTGTTCCGCCTCGCTGTTGACGAACCGGCCCCGTTCGGTCAGCTTCGTCGTGCTGCGGTTGACGGCCGCCTGCAGCGTGGTACCACCGCCGATCCAGTCGCCGTTCCAGGTGGTCACGAGATCGATGCCGCGGGTCTCGGAGTCCACATCGTTGGTGAAGAATCGCACTTGGGCGATGGTGTTGGCGCCCGGAACGCCCAGTGCCTCAAGTTGCCGCACCTGGTCCGGTCCGACCGCAAACTGGGAGGACAGGATGATGCGGTCGTGAAGTTCGATCCAGTAGTAATCGAGCGCCAGGGACAACCCATCGGTCGGTTCGGCCGCGAGACCGAGAGTGAAGGACTTCGAATGCTCGGCGTCGAGGGGCCGCGCGCCGAAGAGTCCCGCTGCCGGATGCTCTGCGGGAAAGACACCTTCAGCCACAGGCAGCCCCTGCTCGTTGATGCGCGTGGACACGTTGGTCGTTGAAATCTGGCCGGGCGTGGGAGCGCGAAAACCCGTTCCCGCGGAACCGCGCAGATTGAGACGGTCGGTCACCCGGTAACGCATGGCAAGTTTGCCGATGGCCACATCGCCGAAGTCCGAAAAGCTCTCGAAGCGGGCGGCGGCGTTCACGAGCCAGTCATCGGTAACGTCGAGTTCGAGATCGATGTAGCCCGCGTAGCTGTCGCGTTTTATGTCCGACGTGAACTGCGGGGAATAACCCGGAAAGCCGTTCGATCCGACCGGAACCACGTTGTGGATCGGGTCGCCCGCCGGGCAAAGCGCGCCGACCGCGGCGAACCCGGGAATCCGGCACTCGATGACGATCAGCTTGTCGCTTGGATCGGCATCGACCTCGGCCTGGGTGATCTCGAAGTTGAACGGGTCGGGCGCCGCGAACGGCCCGACGGCCGAGGACGCCGCGTCACCCGCCTCGATCGCGTAGCCCTCCTCCCGGTATTCGAAACCGAACGCGACGTTGAGCGGACTCGCACGGCCCACGTCGACCGGCCAGGACAGGTCGGCGTTGAACGCCAATTCGTCGCTGACGAGATTTCCCGGGTGAAACTCGGTCGGGGTGGCCGGTCCGAGCGAGGGATTCAGCGTGTTCTCCAGCCGGTAGCGCAGTTCGTGGTTGCCGTAGCTCAACGAAACATCGTAAGTGAGCCCGCGCGTCGATTCGCCGCGAAGTCCGAATGCTCCGCTGTAGTCCGTTGCGACGGCCGAGAAGAACGGCGTGAAGCCGGACGGATACAGGCTCGTGCGCGGATCGTGGATGGAACCGTCCTCGAGCCTGAGCGGCAGCAACTGACTCACTCCCGGGCGGCGATAGAAAAACCCTCCGCCCTGGTCGCGGTCGGCATGGTTGCCGTAACCGTACAGTTCAACGGCGGCCGACAGCGGCAATGCGGCGTTGACGACAAACAACGCCTGTTCGCGCTGCGGCTGCCCCCAGATCTGCGCGGGACTTTCAAACGCACGCGGACCTCCGACGCGGTGGAAGTTGTCGGCATAGCGGGTATCGAGATCGTCGGGGATGCCGTCGCTGCCGGGCAGGACCTGCACGATCGTCCCGTCCGCCGCATAGCTGTAGCTGAAGGCGTCCGGTCCGTAGTAGGTCACGCCGTCCACCGTGAGCTGGTTGCCTGTCGCCTGCAGCGGGGTCTGCCCGGAGCTGCCGATCGTGAGGTCATACGGTTCCGAACGGTTCGTTGGCTCGGTGTCGGAGTACTGACCGCTCAAGTTGATGAATCCGCCGTTGCCGAGCGGGAATCCCGCGTTGGCTTCGACCGTGACCTCGTCCCCGTCGCCCTCCGAGTAGCCGCCGAGCCGCGTGACCAGATCGAAGCCCGAGTCGTCGGACTTGAGATTGAAGTTGATGACGCCGGCGATGGCGTCGGAACCGTACTGCGCGGCCGCGCCGTCACGCAGCACCTCAATCGACTGCAGCGCGATGCTCGGGAAGTTGCCGACATCGGGACCGTGTGAACCGAAGCCGCCAAGCTGCACCAGCGCAGCACGGTGGCGCCGCCTGCCGTTGACGAGCACGAGCGTGTGATGGGAATCGAGACCGCGCAGGCTCGCCGGCCGCACGAACGTGGCACCGTCGGAGATCGGCTGGCGCGAGACGTTGAACGACGGCACGATCGTGTTGATCACGTCCACGAGGTCCGAAGAATTGACGCTCTCGATCTCCTCGAGGCTGAAGACATCGACGGGAACCGGGGTCTCCGTCGCCGCGCGCTGCGTGCGCCGGGTACCGATCGTCACGACTTCCTCGAGCACGAGGCCCGCGCCGTTCCCGTCGCCCGCAGCGTCGGCGCCATCGGCTGCGCCAGGTTGCGCCAGGACCGCCGGTACCGTGGCAAACCCCGCGGCGAGTGCGGCCGCCACAGCAGCGACGGCGCGCGGTACCGGTCGCGGCGGCACGCCCGGCGGCAGGTGCGGCGGCGAACGCGGCACAGACTGCGGCGACGGCAGCGGCAGGCGCCGCGACGAGCGCGCCACAGACTGCGGCGCTTGCGCCAGCACCGGTGCGTGCAATAGCGACAAGGGGCCACGGGCACGCCCGGCAGGCATGGGTGATCTGTATGGGTTCATAGGAATCCGGAATTGTCGGCGGGAATTGCTCAGGGCTCGTGCCTGACGAAGTGGGTCAACGTGCCGAGCCCTTCAAGTTCGATGTCGATGCGGCATTCGCGCTCCTGCAGCAGCACGGATCGATGAGCATGCGGAAACTTCCCGGTACCCTTCGCAGCCGTTCCGCAGGAAATGATATCGCCGGGCTCCAGCGTAAAGAAGCGCGACGCCTCGGCGATCAGCTCCGCGACCGAAAACGTGTAGCGCGCCGTCGTGTCGTCGGAGAAAAGTTCACCGTCGCACCAGGCGCGCAGGCGCAGCTTGCCGGGATCGGCGATTTCATCGCGCGTCGTGATCCACGGTCCCATCGGTCCGAAGGTATCGCTGTTCTTGGACCGTGTGTGGTAGACGAAAAAGAGGTCGGTATCGTCCTCGCTTCGCCTGCGGCGCCACGCCAGGTACTCCGGGCGCATGAGTTCAGCCGCGCGCGTGGTCGCGACGGAGTCCATCGAGAACTTCATGCCGTGCGAGGTGATGTCGTCGATGATGGAATAGCCGAACACGTGCTCGAGCGCCGATTCGACCGGCACGTCCTTCGCACGCCGGCCGATGATGGCGCAAAGCTCAGGTTCCGGGATGGTGTTGCCGTAGTACGGCCGAATGATGACTGACTGTCGGTGACCGATCAGGCAGCTTGCTGACTTGAGGAAATAATTCGGCACGCGGGGATCGACGTGCACGTCGTTGCGAATCCGCCGGTTGTTGAACGCAACGCCGAGAATCTTGCGCGGGTCGGGTTGCGGCGGCAGCCAGTCGCGGTCGGAGAGGTCGATCATTGCCCTCCCGGGACCGTCTGAGCCGATATACCGCCCATTGTTGGCGATCAATCGATGATTTTTGTTGTTCCGGAGCTGATCCAATGCGCTCTCAAGAACCGGCAGGTAGCGATCGGCGTCGACGATAAGATCGATCATGCTGGCCGGTGACGTCAGTCCGCGTCCAGCCAGCAAATCGCCGACTGCGATCGCCCTGCCGCCGCCGGGCTCTTCGGCTGACCCATCGTCCCGCGCCGCATCCGGTGCGGCGGAACCGCCATCCAACGAGGACGATTCCCGATCATCGAGCGCGACGATCAGCGTTGGCTTGCCGTCGACCGAAATCAGGCCGAGCTTCATCGAAAGTGCACCGTCACCGTTCGCACGGTTCGAGCAACGCGGCCAGCAGCGCCTCCCGATCCGGAGGTTCGGCGCAATCCTTGAAGGACGCGAGCCGCGAGTAGAGTTCCGCCGCCGCCCGATGCATCCCGTCGGGCAGTTCCGCCGAGGCGAGTGTCGCCGCGATCTCGTACATCTCCGGTTCCCAGCGCCAGGCGCGATCGGCGATCCGGCGCGCGGTGTCGATCCGCGCATCGGTCGCGTCGCCGCCCCATTCCGACCTCAGAAAATCGCCGACGCCGAAGTGCGCCGCGGCGGCCAGCACCTCGGCCGCGAGGGCGATCCTGCCCTTGTTCCAGGCGGCAAAACACATCTTCATCGCCGAAGCCGAACCGATCCGCTCGTCTATCACCCGCGGCTCGAGCGGACCGCCCTTGAAGGCGCCCGCCACGGTCCCGGCCTCCGCGCCTGACAGATACAGGCGCGTGGACCCCGCCTGCCATGCCGCAGGGCCAACTATGCCGCCGTCCACGTACGCGACGCCCGAGCCGTCGAAGGTCGCCGCGATCGAGCGGCTGCGCCCGGGCGAAATCGCGTTGGCGTCGACAAATGTGCCGCCGAACCCGCTTTCGAGCACCGTCGCTGCGACCTCACGGCTGGCCTGAGGCGGGCAGACGCTCAAGAGCAGCTCGCAGCGAGACGCAACCTCATTCAGGTTCGCACAGTCGATCAGGCAGGCACGTTCGGCGCGTTCGCGCGTCCTGGCCGAACGCCCGTCGGACGACCAGTAGACCTCGTTGCCCGCCAGCCGGGCGGAATGTCCCACGGAGGCCCCCATGTCGCCGGGATGCAGGATGCCGATCTTCATACCTGTCCTGGTTCAAAAAAGTTTGCGCGCATAACGTGGCAAAATCGTGCCGGGGCCGCAAGGGCTGCAGGAACATGTCCCATAGTCGGGGATCCGGTCGCAGCATGAATCCGCTCGCGCGGGCAGCGCGGCTCGTGGCCGGGCTCGCAACGGTCGTCTGCCCTGCCGCCGGACTGGCCCAGCAGGGCGCGTCGATCAAGACGCTCGCGGCCGCGCGAACGACGGAGCCGATCGTCGTCGACGGACGATTGGACGAGGCTGCATGGAGCGGGGCCGCAACGATCGAGCCGGAGGACCTTCACCAGATCCTGCCGGTGGAGTATTCGGAGCCGACCCAGTGGACGCGCTTCCTCGTGCTCTACGACGAGGAGGCCCTGTATCTGGCTGCAGACATGAAAGACGATCAGCCGGAGCTCATGACCGCCAAGGTGCTGCGCCAGGGCGGCAACAACTCGTGGCTGGACGATCAGTTCAACATCTTTCTCGACCCCTTCAACGACAAGCGCAACGGCTATCGTTTCCAGGTCAATCCGCACGGAGTCCGACAGGAAGGGCTCTTCAAGGGCTCCGACCAGGTCCAGTGGCAATGGAACGGCATCTGGCAGGCCGAGGCCACACAGGGGGACGACGGCTGGGTGGCCGAGACGCGAATCCCGTTCAAGACGATCTCGTTCAATCCGGCTACCGACGTCTGGGGCCTCAACCTGAATCGCAGGGTCGCCCGCACCAATGAAACCATGGGTTGGGTCTCGAGAAACCGCACGCAAAGCCCGGCGATATCGGGCGAACTCACGGGCATCGCGGACATCGAGCAGGGTCTCGGCCTCGACATCGTGCCATCGCTGACCGCAAATCAGCGACGCAGTTACTCGCCCCGGGGCGACGTGTCGAAAACGGAGCCGTCGCTCGACGTCTTCTACAAGATCACACCGTCGCTGAACGCATCGCTGACGCTGAACACGGACTTTTCCGCAACGGAAGTCGATGACCGGCAGATCAACCTGACGCGTTTCGGACTGTTCTTTCCGGAGCAGCGCGATTTCTTTCTGCAGGATGCGGACATCTTCGAGTTCGGGCGTATCGGGCGACGCAGCATGGACTCGCCGTTCGCGGCGCCCCTGGCCTCAAACGCGTTGCCGTTCTTCTCGCGCCGCATCGGTCTGAGTTCAACCGGACAACCTGTGGATCTCACGGCAGGCGGCAAGCTCAGCGGACGCGTGGGCCGCTGGAATATCGGCACGCTCGCGGTACAGCAGGACCAGTTTGCGGACATCGACTCCTCGAACCTGTTCGTCGCCCGTGCGGCCGCCAACGTGCTCGCCGAGTCCGCAATCGGCGTCATCGTCACCGACGGCGATCCGCAGTCGAATCTCGACAACAGCGTTGCCGGCATCGACTTTCGTTATCAGAACACGCGCCTGCCCGCCGGCCGCGTAATCGAGTCCGAGCTCTGGTATCAGCAGAGTTCGACCGACGGACTCGTCGGCGAGGACGCCGCCTGGGGCGTGTCGCTGTGGATGCCGAACACGTCAGGCCTCAAGGGCGGCGTCGGGATCAAGGAAGTGCAGGCCAATTTCAACCCGGCGCTCGGCTACATCAATCGGCGGGACATCCGCGATTACACGGGCGAATTCGGCTATACGCATCGTCCCCCCGGACGGAGCCTGCGATCGCTTTACGCGGGTACCACCGTCCAACGGGTCGAGAGTCGCGGCGGCGGACTGCAGAGCGAAGTGTCGCAGCTTCGGGTGAATCTTGAGAATCAAACCAGCGACACGCTTTCATTGCAGTACCAGAACGAGAAGGAAGGCGTCAGGCGGCCCTTCGAAATTTCCGACGGCATTGTCATCTCGCCGGGCGAATACTCGTTCGATCAGCTCAGGATCGGCGTGAATACGGGCCAGCATCGGCGAATCGTGACGAGCTTGAGCTACGCAAAGGGGGACTTCTACCTCGGCGAACTCGATAACGTCAACGCTTCGGTCGAATGGATACCCATGCCACGTTTCAGGGCCTCGATCGCGTACGATTTCAACGACGTCTCGCTTCCGCAAGGCGACTTCGACGTGCGCCTCGTGCGAGCGGGCATGGACATCATCCTGTCTTCGAGACTCTCGTGGGTGAATCTCGTGCAATACGACAACGCTTCGGAAACGGCCGGCATCAACAGCCGCCTGCACTGGACCCCGGAGGCCGGACGCGATCTCTACATCGTTCTCAACCACAACCTCGAGGATTTCGACCGCGACAACAGTTTTCACTCGAACGTTGCGGATTTCACGATCCAATACCGGCATACTTTCCGGTATTAGGAGCCTGCGCCGTAGGAATTCGCGGCTGCAAATCCGCTCTCATCCGCCCCTTCGGCTGATTGATATCGTCAAATATGGCTCGATATTCTCCTCAATCGATCAACCGAAGGGACGGCGATAGCGAATTTTCGCTTTCGCGACTT
>JAQAJI010000085.1 GCA_028278665.1 Candidatus Rariloculus versatilis | reverse complement strand
CCCGAACCGGATACGCGTCGCGCTCTGGGACGAGCCGGAACCCGCAACGACAGAAGGCCAGCCGTGCGTCGTGCGCATCGGCGACCGCAAGGCGCTGCGTCGCGTGATCCTCCATCCCAACCTCTACTTCGGCGATCTCTACGCCTCGGGAAGAATCACGGTCCATGGCGATCTGTTGACGGTGATCGACGAAGCCTACAGTTACACCGAAGAGAAGCCTTCGCCGCTGGAGAAGTACCTGCGCGGGAGGAAGCTTCCTACGCCGGATCTCGCGGACTCGCGCCGCAACATCCACCATCACTACGACCTCGGAAACGACTTCTACCAGCTCTGGCTCGATCAGGAAGCATTGCAGTACACCTGTGCGTACTACGCGGACCCCACGATGACGATCGAGCAGGCGCAGCAGGCGAAGATGCACCACGTCTGTCGCAAGATGCGGCTCAAGTCCGGCGAGACGGTCGCCGAGGCGGGCAGCGGCTGGGGCGGCTTCGCAATATTCATGGCGAAGCACTACGGAGCGAAGGTACGCAGCTTCAATATCTCGAAGGAGCAGATCGCATACGCCAGGGAGTGGGCGAAGCGCGAGCAGCTCGAAAACAACATCGAGTTCGTCGAGGACGACTTCAGGAACATTGCCGGAAAGTACGACGTGTTCGTCTCGATCGGCATGCTCGAGCATGCGGGCGCCGGCAACTACCGCGACCTCGGCCGCCTGATCGACCGCGTGCTGACTCCGGAGGGCCGGGGCCTCATACACACCATCGGCCGCGACAGGCCCGCACCGCTCAACGCCTGGATCGAAAAGCGGATCTTCCCGGGCGCCTATCCACCGACCCTGCGCGAGATGATGGATATCTTCGAGCCGAACGGTTTTTCCGTACTCGATGTCGAGAACATCCGCCTGCATTACGCGGAAACCTTGCGCGCCTGGCTTGCGCGTTTCGAGGGCAACGTCGACTCGGTCCGCGCGATGTTCGACGAGACGTTCGTGCGCGCCTGGCGGCTCTACCTTGTCGGGTCGATCGCGGCTTTCCTCAGGGGCAAGCTGCAGCTCTTCCAGGTCCTTTACGCGCGCTCCGGAGCCAACGATATCCCGTGGACGCGGGCGCACTTCTACGAGCGCGGTGACTAGTTCTTCCCCCGAATTCGCCCCATACGAACGGAAGAAAACCGAGCTTGAAACCTCATGGCGCGATGAGGCGGGCCAGCTCAGGCTCGCCAAGTCGACGATCTCGAACCTGTTCCGTTACAAGGATCGGGGGGCTGCCGAGCGGAAGCTCTCGCTCGGCAACTTCAACACGGTCATCGCGCTCGACGCGGAGCGGCGCACGCTCGATGTGGAGGGGCTTGCGACGTTCGAGACGATTGTCGGTCACTGCCTTCCGCGCGGCTTCCTGCCGCTAGTCTCCCCGGAACTCATGCACATCTCGTTCGGCGGCGCCACCGTCGGCATCGGTATCGAATCGACCTGCTTCAGGCACGGATTCGTGCACGACGGCCTGATCGAGGCCGACGTGCTTCTGCCGAGCGGCAGGATCGTGACCTGCTCCGCCGACAACGAGCATTCGGACCTCTTCCATGCGCTGCCGAACTCCTACGGCACGCTCGGCTACATTCTGCGCGCGAGAATCAGGCTGGTTGAAGCCGCGCCGTACGTCCACCTCGGGATCCAGCAATTCGACGATGCCGGAGAGTATCTCGCGGCCATGCAGGCCGCGACCGACGCGGACGGCAACGACTTCGTCGAGGGGCTCTTTTTCGAGGACCGGCGCTTCTATCTCATGCTCGGCCGCTTCAGCCGCGAAGTGCCGCAGGTCGATGACATCCTGCGCCAGAACATCTTCTACAAGCTCGTGCAGACGCGCGGGGACATCTATCTCACGACCACCGACTACATCTTCCGTTACGACCCGGAATGGTTCTGGAACATACCCGAAACGCCGTTCCATACGCTCTTTCGCCGCTACGCGCCCAGGCGATTCCGAAATTCCAGCTTCTACACGAAGTACTCGGCAACGAAGAGTCGCTTGCTCGACGCGATTCGCGGGCCGAGGGACAGCGGCGTCGAACCGCTCATCCAGGACTGGGAAGTGCCCTGGCGTCACGCCGAAGAACTGATCGACTTCTGTATAGAAAACGTCGATCTCGACGGTCTGCCCTGGGCCGCGGTACCGGTCCGTACACCCCGGCAGCCGACGATCTACCCGATCCGGGCCGACGAGCTTTATTTCAATCTCGGCTGCTACTGCCAGGTGCGCCGCCCGGAGGGCAAGCAGCCCTACCACTACACGCGGATCATGGACCGCAAATGCTTCGAACTCGACGGGATCAAGATGCTGTACTCGTCTACCTTCCTCGACGAAAAGGAATTCGACAAGCGCTTCAACGGCTCTGCGTATCGCGCTCTGAAGCAGAAGTACGACCCGGACGGAAAGGCGCCGACGCTCTTTGCAAAGGTGGCGTATACGGGTTGAGGTCGGCCCCCTTCGGCCGTGAGGTTCGGCTGATCACGCGACCGCGCGATCGTCAGCCGTTACCTACCGGACTGTCCAGCGATCGCCTGCCTCTCGATCTTCACCCAGGAATCTCGCAGCGTGACCGTTCGGTTGAACACTGGCCGCGCGTCGCCGGTGCCGTCCGCAGCTTTCGCGTCGTCGGTGCCGTTCGCCGCATCCCCGTCGACGTAAAAGTAGCCCTGCCGTTCAAACTGAAAGCGCTCACCGGGCCGTGCGTCGGCCAGCGAAGGCTCGAGCATGGCCGCGTCGAGAGTCTTGAGCGAGTTCGGGTTGAGGTCGGCGCCCAGGTCCGCTCCCGAGCCCGGGTACGGCACCATGAACAGCCGGTCGTAGAGCCTGACATCGGCCACGACCGCGTGGCGTGCCGATACCCAATGGACCGTGCCCTTGACCTTGCGGCCGGGATCGCCGCCGGAACCGCTGCGCGTCGCCGGATCGTAGCTGCAGCGAATCTCGGTGATGACGCCGTTTTCGTCCTTGACGACGCGCTCGCACTTGATGATGTAGGCGTAGCGCAGCCTGACTTCTCCGCCGGGCTTGAGACGAAAGAACTTGCGCGGCGGATCTTCCATGAAATCGTCGCGCTCGATCAGGATTTCCCGTGAAAACGGGATCTTGCGCGTGCCGAGCTCCGGCCGGTTCGGATGGTTGGCGGCTTCGAGCCATTCCTCGGCATTCTCGGGATAGTTCTCGATGACGAGCTTGAGCGGGGCCAGCACGCCCAGACGGCGCGGCGCCCGCTCGTTCAGATCCTCGCGGATGCAGTTTTCAAGGAGCCCCAGTTCGATGACGTTGTCCTTCTTGGTGACGCCGATCCTGCCGATGAAGTCGCGGATCGATTCGGGCGTGTAACCGCGCCGCCGGAATGCCGCGAGCGTCGGCATCCTCGGGTCGTCCCAGCCTTCGACGTGCCCGTCGTCGACGAGCTGCTTGAGCTTGCGCTTGCTCATGACGGTAAACATGAGATTGAAGCGCGAGAACTCGATCTGCTGCGGCGTATGCGGGACGGGCAGATTCTCGAGAAACCACTCATAAAGCGGCCGGTGGTCCTCGAATTCGAGCGAGCACAGCGAGTGCGTGGTGCCCTCCACGGCGTCGGACAGCGTATGCGCGAAGTCGTACATCGGATAGATGCACCAGTCGTCGCCCGTGCGCTGATGCGCGACCTTGCGGATGCGGTAGAGCACCGGATCGCGCAGGTTCACGTTCGGCGAAGCCATGTCGATCTTCGCGCGCAGCACGCATTCGCCTTCGTCGAAATCGCCGCGGGCCATTGCGGCGAATAGCTCGAGATTTCCTTCGACCGGACGGTCCCGATACGGGCTGTTCGTACCGGCTTCGGTCAGCGTACCGCGCGACGTTCGAATGTCGTGCGCGGACTGATGATCAACATAGGCCAGACCCCGCCGGATCAATTCGAGCGCAAACTCGTAGAGCTGCGGGAAGTAGTCCGATGCGTGAGCGAGTCGGTCGGCCCAGTCGAAGCCGAGCCAGCGCACGTCGCGCTCGATGGCCTCCACGTACTCGACATCCTCCTTGAGCGGATTCGTGTCGTCAAAGCGCAGGAAGCACTTGCCGTTGTAGTCGTCGGCAATACCGAAGTTGATGCAGATCGCCTTGGCGTGCCCAATGTGCAGATAGCCGTTGGGCTCCGGGGGGAACCTCGTCTGCACGCGCCCACCATGCTTGCCCGCGGCCACATCGCTCGTGACGATGCGGCGAATGAAGTCCGGTCCCGGGGCGTGCTGCTCTTGCATGGCGGCGCATTGTAGCTAAAACAGCGGTGTGCCCTGTTGGCGAGACGGGCGTCCGGTGCCGTCAGCGGGGCCGCCTGCACCGTCAGCGCACCTATCGGCACGGTCAGCGTAACCACCGATGCCGTCAGGACAGCCGGCAGTGGCGCCAGGTAGCCGGTTCCCGCTCTCAGGCGAGCCCGAGTATCGCCTCGACCTGCGGCCAGCTTTGTGAACCGTACTCGCGAAGGTCCCTCGTGAGCTCGTCCGGACACCAGTCGAGCAGGTTCGGACGAAATGCAGGGCGGTTGCGGATCCGCCCGAACCAATGGTCGACGTGCGGCAGGCGGTCCCTCCAGAACCCGTCCATACCGAGCATGTCGAGGCGATTCACGTAGGGCGCGAGCGCGATGTCGGCAAGCGTGAACCTCTCGCCGGCGAGCCAGGGCGAGTCCGTCAGTGCCGTTTCCATCGCCTGAAGCTGGCGATCATAGAGCCGGAATTTCGAGTCGATGTCCGGCGCGTCAAAGCCGAGCATGACGAGTTCGCGCTTGCGCTGGCGCCACGCGCCCTTCACGGACTGCTCAGGAGTGCTCTCGAAATACGCCTCGAGCTTCTCCGGGCTCAGGCGCCTGACGATGTGGCGGTGGCAGGAAACATAGGTCACGTCGGCGCAGGCCGGGTGCAGCAGTTCGTCGACCACCTTGGTCCAGGAGCGCATCCGGTAGCGCTCGTAGGGATCTTCCGGCATGAGCGCCGGCCCATCGAAGGTCTCGTCCACGTATTCGCAGATCAGCGTCGACTCGTTGACGATCCGCCCGTCGTGCACGAGCGACGGGACAACGGCGCGCGGGTTGATCGCACGGAACTCGGGTGTGAACTGCTCGCCGGCAAGGATATCGACGTAGTGGTATTCGTCGACCTCGACGCACTTCTCTGCGAGCGCGAGCCTGACCTTGGCCGCGCAGACCGATGATCCGTGATGGTAGAGCTCTAGCACTTCGGCACCCCTGACTGAATCGGCGGGGCCATTCTCGCGCCGCGGCGAGCGACGATCAAACTGCATCGCTTGCACACGCGCCCGAACCAATGCCGCTCCAAAGAACGCCATTGATGTCCAATCGCAGGCAACCCCGGCGAGCCCGTCCTGGATTGGTGCCTGACTGTCTCCTCAGCCCGAAAACACTTCTCCCTGTCGCTCGATTCGGACATATCGACTGTCGAACCAGCCGCGCCAAGCGGGCTATCGCGCAAATCGAGAATAGGTGCTCACCCTTCCTGCAACTTGACCCGCAACCGTCACGCGTCAGAATGAGACGACTTCCCTCGCACGGATCACGAACATGCGCAGACGGGCATTTCTCTACGGCGGACTCGGCGCACTCGGCGCACTCGCCGCCTGCAGCCAACCGGATGCGGAGCGGGCCGCCGAGACGAGCAGCGAGCTGCATCGCTGGCGCATGGTCACGTCATGGCCGCCGAACTTTCCGGGCTTCGGTACGTCGGCGACCCGGCTCGCCGAGCGGATCGGCGAGTTATCCGACGGGCGCCTCGAGATCGAGGTCTTCGCCGCCGGTGAACTCCTGCCCGCCTTCGAGGTGCTCGACGCCGTGTCGCGCGGGTCGATGCAGATGGGACACAGCTCGCCGACCTACTGGCGCGGCGCCCTGCCCGCCTCGCAGCTCTTCAGCAGCGTGCCCTTCGGCATGCTGCCGAACGAACACAAGTCCTGGCTCTATCACGGCGGCGGCATCGAACTCTGGCGCGAAGTCTACGGCTCACAGGGCGTGATGCCCTTTGTCGCCGGCAACACGGGCGCGCAGATGGGCGGCTGGTTCAACCGCCAGATCAACTCGAGCGCGGACCTGGCGGGTCTGAAGATGCGTATCTCGGGGCTCGGCGGCGAAGTCATGCAGCGAGCCGGCGCCGTCACTGTCACGCTCGCAGGTTCGGAACTGTTCACATCGCTTGCCACGGGCGCGATCGACGCGACCGAGTGGAACGGCCCCTTCAACGACATGGCCTTCGGCCTGCACGAGGTCGCGCAGTACTACTACTATCCCGGCTGGCACGAACCGTCCGGCGTCCTCGAGTGTCTCGTCTCCGTCGAAGCCTACGAATCTCTGTCGCCGGCGCTCCAAAACGTCATCGAGACGGCATGCATGGCGGAAGCGGAGTACGTCGTCGCCGAGTTCGCGGCCAGAAATCGGCAGGCATTGATCACGCTCGTCGAGGAGCACGGGACCGAACTCAGACGCTTCCCCGACGATGTCCTCGCCACGCTGCGCGAACACGCGACCGCCGTCATGGATGACCTTGCGGCGAACGATCCAACGATCGCGCGCGTGTACGATTCATATAGCTCGTTCGCCGCCACGATGGCCGACTGGCACGAAATCTCCGAAGGCTTCTACAGTCGGATGCGACGAGCGCAAGCTGGTTGACCGACGGCGGCAAGCCCACCGCCGTATGTCGCTTCTTGCGCTGATACGCACGGAATTCAACAGCACCTTCCCTGGCCTGGCCGCGCGTCCAAACCGTCGAAGCCGCGCCCGCCGGGACCGTTGGCGCAGCGATGACGCTTCAGCGAATTCGCGATTTCCGGAAGCTACGCCCCTTCGGGTCGAACGTTGTTTCGCCCGCTCAGGTCCTCGCAGGCATAGGGAACGTACGGTTCGGTCGTCAACGAGTGCGAATCCTGGCCGGAAACCGACCCTTGAATGTAAAGCGGGTCTTCGAACGTGTAGCTGCGCGTCAATGTCCGGCCGTCCGCACTCACCCCGAAGCGCTCCACGACGTGCAACTGGTCGCTGTGCATGCGAAATCGCGGCCAATCAAGATGGCTGAGCACGCCGGGCTCGAAACCGATCGTGTCGACCACCAGCGTGTCGCCCTCCCACCAGCCGATCGAATGGCCGGTGACGCTCGGGTCGATATCCTCGGGATGTTCCAACTGGTTCAGGTGGATGGTCCTGACGAGGTCAAGGTAGCCATACTGAAGGGTAATGCGGTCATCGTCCTGGTAGATGTCGTTTGACTCCCGCTCGAACGCCCAGTCGTGAACGATATTCGTCGACTCGCAACGCAGCGCCGGGCTGTCGAAGTGCCGGACGCGACCTTCGGCAACCTGTGCGCCGGCCGTGGTCGGCGCTATCGGCGGCAGATCCAGCACCTTTTGGGTGGAGACCCAGGGGCCGCGCAGGTTGGGTTGGCCGTTGGGGAGCAAGGCGGGACGCGACCGCACGCCAACTTCGGAGACAAGGCCGCCTGCAACCTCCTGCGCCAGAGGGCGCCCGTCGTATTCGGAGAGCTCCGTACCATCTTCAAGAATGATCGTTCCGACGTGGCAGACGTTTTCTTCACGCCAGGCCGGAGAACCGTCTACGGACATGATCTGGCCCGGAATCAGCGACTCGGCCGTCCAGCCGCGCCGCCTGAGCCGGGTGGCGGCCGCCATCTCGCAGCGCCAGTTGGTCACCGTTCCCTCGTCGTCGGCTACATCCAGGTAGACATAGACGTGGGGATTGACGAACCTGAACTCGGTAAGCACCGCGTCCGCGAGGAAGACATCCCGATCGACATTAAAATTCCCGTTGATGGCGTGATGGGCAAATGCGCTCGGCACCGCCGCCAGAAGGATTGCCGCCAGTAAACCCGCTCCGATGTCTTGTTTTCCAGATTTCATTCGCATCAACTCGTCCAACGTGACGCCGGACGATAGCAACACCGTATGGTCGAATCCACGGCCGGCAGCGTCGACAGTGGCGACCCAGGGCCAACTTTTGAACAGGGCCAACTCTTGAAACCGACTTCGGCTCCGGTACCGTCAGGCCCATGCTGCTGTTATCAAGTGCCCGTCACCTGTTGGCAGGGACCAAACCCACTGTCAAACGCGTGCCGGTCACGTCGGCGTAACGGCGTAGCGTGGCAAAGGATGGTGACACCTTTCCGCCTTCCAGACGGGCAATTGCGGACTGCGTCGTACCCAGTCGTCGAGCAACCTCCGCCAGCGTCAGGTTCGCTGCTGAACGCGCACGAACCAGTGCTTCGACCAGAGCGTATTCGTCCTCGATTCTGGCGTACTCCTCCCGAAACTCCGGATCCTCCATCAGTCGCTTCTTCAGATCCTTGAGTTTAGACATGACATCACCTGCCTCATCCGTTCCCGTGCCGTAGCGAGCGCACGACGCGGCGTCTTGCGTGACTTTTTCGTGAACACATGAAGGACTACCACGCGCCGCCCGCTTGCTGTCATGTAGATCCCTCGGGCAATTTGCCCCCCCAAAAGGTCGGCACGGACGCCGGAAGTGTAGACGAGCGTGAATGCGGTACTCCAGAAACCGTTGTGCGAGACTGACAGGTATCAAGGTTCCTGCCGCAACGCGAGTGAACGGGACCGTCAACGCGGCGGCGTTTCCGGACCATCGACGGGGCGGCGCGTTGCGACACTCGATCCAGCAAGAACGGGGTTAGAATGACCCGGCACTCCGGAAAACAATCGGCCAGGCTCGGACACTGGCCTGCGAACGGGAGCAGCCCGATGCGAATCAAGTTCTCCGCCGCCGTCGCCGTGCTGTTGAGCCTTTCGACGTGGATCGCACCGCTCAACGCGCACCACTCGCACGGCAATTACTCGCTGCAGGAGTACATCCGGTTTGAGGCCGAAGTACGCGAAGTCCTGTGGCTCAATCCGCAAGTCTGGGTACAGGTCGATGTCACCGACGAAAACGGCGAGGTGGCCACCTGGGCGCTCGAAGGCGGCAGCATCAGCGCCCTGACGCGCCGCGGCTGGGCCCAGGACGATCTCCAGCCGGGGGACATCATCCAGGTGAGGTGCCATCGGCTCAGGGACGGGGCCAACGGATGCCTGCTGGGCTATGTCACTCCACCGGGCGGAGAGGAAAAGGAATTCGACTAGTACCTGCCGCCGCCATTGGAGATGAAACTGTTGGACCTGTCACGGCACAGCCTCAAAGGATCGTTTGGACGGAGATTCGCCGTTCGAACCACGATACGCAATGCGTCAGAACTGCCTGGCTTGATCCCGCAGGCACCCGGACGAGGATTCGACATGCGAACCTTGATTTTCCTACTCATCCCCGTCGTCATGCTCCCTTCGACGGCTTTCGCGCAATGGCGGGAGTTCTTCGACCCGGAGGAGCACTTCAGCGTCAATTTTCCGGCCGAGCCGGAGGTGCGCGAGTTCGAATTTCAATCCGAGTCCGCCACCCTGCCCGCCAAGGTCTACACGGTCATCGACGGCGACCAGTTCTACTCGGTGACGGTGGTCAATTACGGCGACTCCCGCGACGCCTATTCGGAAATCCCCGATCGCAGCGACGAGGCCGATGCCGCCATGACCTGGGTCTATGACCAGCGCGCATCGGTGTCCTTCGCCGCGCGCTCGTTCCGCTTGCGCGACGGCGAGGTGACCCACGATGCGTGGCACCACATCGACAGGGTGGAAGGCCTGCAGATCCATATCACCAATCCCGACGGTTCGCGCACCTATGCCGGGGTGTACTTTCAGGCAGGTCGGCTCTACATCATCGAGGCGACCGGACCGGCGGAATCCATCCTCACCCAGACGCTGTTTCAGCAGTCGTTGTACTTCCTCGACGACGAGGGCGTCAGGGTTCGATACGAACTCCGACCGGACGGTTCGAGGATGCGTGTCGCCTTGCCGTAGGAGACCGCTGAATAACTGGGTTCCGGAGAACCGAGCGCCATATAAAACAATAACTTGTGGAACGGGAAGCTGCGGCGACCTGAATCGCTCGGAGCGATTCCGGTTCCGGGACATTGCAACGCGCAACGGGAGTGCGCATCGCGTTCCTGGTCAGATCAGCCGGGCAGTCGTCAGGCCCTGCACGCTCGAGGCGTTTCCGGTTCCGGGACATCTCAACGCGCAACGGGAGTGCGCATCGCGCTCGCAGTCAAATCAGCCGCCCGGTCGTCAGGCCCTGCGCGCCCTCGACTTCCGCTGCGCGTGTATCGGCAAGCGTGCCGAGCATCCGCCTGAGCATGACGAAGCCGACAACCCCGAAGGCGAGATGCGCGACGGCGTTGGCCCCGAAAATGCCCGTGAGCCCGAAATAGCGCCCGAGCAGCCAGGCAAGCGGAATGTAGACGAGAAAGAGCTTCACGAACGTGAGCGCCATCGCCGGCATGGGCCTGGCGAACGCGTTGAATGCAGCCACCGCGGTCAGCATGACGCCGAAACCGGTGAGCGAAAGCGGCACGATCACGAGGTAGAGCGTCGCCGTCGAAATGACCTCCGGGTTGGAGTCAAAGATCGCGACGAGCGGCCGCGCCGCCAGCCACAGGATCACCGCGGCGCCAAGCGTATAGGCAACGCAAAAGCGCTCCGATAACCAGGCGAAACGATGCACCCGGTCGAGCCGGCCCGCACCGAAATTCTGACCCGTAAACGGGCCGACGGAAGAGGTCACCGCGAAGATGACGATCAACACGAACGCCTCGATCCGCGACGCAACGCCGAAACCGGCGACGGCCGCCGGTCCGAAGACCGCGACGAACGAGGTGATGACGCCGACAGTGACCGGGGCCAGCAGGTTCGATGCCATCGCCGGCACCGCAACGTGCAGCACCGTGCGCCAGGAATCGAGCAGCTTGTCGAAACTCAGATAGCGCGCCCGGATCAGCTGTTCTCGCCAGCGCAGAAACGCGATCGATGCCAGGACGGTGAGTCCGTTGGAAATTACCGTCGCCAACGCGGCGCCCTGCAGTTCCATCCGCGGAAAGCCGAGTAGCCCAAAGATCAGCAGCGGATCGAGCGCGATGTTGAGCAGTGCCGCGATCGTCAAAATCAGCGCCGGCACACGGGCGTCGCCGGCCGCCCGCATCGCGAAATTGCCGACCATCGGCAAAATGATAAGGAAACCGCCGAAATAGTAGACCTCCATGTACTCACGGACCAGCGGCAGCGTGAATTCGTCGGCGCCAAGCGCGGCGAATACCGGCTCGACGGTCGCCAGGCCCGCGATCGTTACGATGAACCCGAGAACCAGACCGAGGATCAGCGCATGCGTCGTGATTCGCTGAACACGGTCGAGGTCGCCTGTGCCGAGCAGGCGCGAAAGCACCGACGATGTTCCGATGCCGACGCCGAGACCGATCGCCATGAGCGAGAACGCCACGGGAAAGGTGAACCCCATCGCGGCAAGCGGCAGCGTGCCGAGCTGGCCGACGAAGTACGTGTCGGCAATGCTGTAGGAGTTGATCGAAACCAGGCCAAGCACCATCGGCACGGAGAGCTGCCGCAGGTGTCGGCCTTCCGGTCCCGTGACCAGGCGTGGAACGGGTCGGCGGGACGCCACGCCAGGAGCCTGCGCCGTAGGAAGTCGCGAAAGCGAAAATTCGCTATCGCGGGCCCTTGGGTTGATCGATTGACCATATTTGACGAAATCGATCAACCGAAGGGGCGGATGAGAGCGGATTTGCAGCCGCGAATTCCTACGGCGCAGGCTCCCAGGTTCGACCGGTCGACGCGTACGCGCGGCGCAACTTCGCGCCGCTAGAAAATCGGGTCGAGCTCATAGATGAAGCTTCGGCAACCCGGACGCACGATGTCCTGCTTGTCCCAGCCGATGTAGTGCGATCGGTCGATGGCCCAGAGCGTGGTCGCGCGGAAGATCTCGTCGGTCAACTCGACGATGTGAGGATCGAAGATGGCGCCGCTGTTGTCGACGAGGAAACAGACGACGGCGCGGCCTTCACGCGCCTCGCGAATCGCGCGAATCGGATAGTTCGGCGTCGCCATCCGGTTCGCGAGCAGCGGCGGCATGAGATCGTAGGTCTGCGTGCGTTCGACGTTGATGTCGTCTTCGACGGTGTCGCTGAGCTGCACGCACCACCAGCCACCGCCGCCCGACGGGCTCGTCCAGCGCCCACCGAGCGTCATTCGGCGCAGATCCGCCTCGTATTCACGTCCCAGGCGCGTATCGCTGAAGCTCAGCCGGCCCCTGCGCTCCCTCCAGTCCGACAGGCGCGACCAGATCCTGAAACCATCCCGGCGCGGCGGAGAGACATCCGCGCGGCCGTCCGGCAGGAACCGAAACAGGTACTGCTCGTCGCCGCGCCTGGCGTGCCCGTACACGAGGCAGTTCCACACGCCGACCGGCTCATCGACAGGCTCGGTCGGGATGGTCGCGCCTTGCGATGCAGCCGCCCCGAGAAGAAGCGCTGAAGCCACAATCGATGCGGCGATCGCGCTTGCGCGGCGGGCGCTTGTCGATGGACGACAGACGGTCGGACAAGCTCGGGGCATGTCGTGGCAATCAAGCGTGTGCGACGAGTGCTTATTGATGGTCTTCCACCGTCACCCTTGGACGCAGGCCCGCCTCGTTGAGCATGCCGCGGATCTGCAGTATCTGCCTTGCGCGCGGGTTGATGGCTACCGCAGCCTCGAGATCCTCGGTCGCCTCCGGATACATTTCCTTGAGCCAGTAGGCGTAGGAGCGATTGCTGAACGCGCGCCAGTTGTAGCGGTTGATCTCGATCGATTGGGTGCAGTACTCGATGGCCGTATCGGGGGCGTTCTTGGCGGCGTAGGCCGCACAGATATTCGACAGCGCACCTGCCCGGATCAGGTCCGTGGTCCTTTCGCGTTCGAGCCCGAGCAGCGTCAGACGAATGCCTTCGTCATAGTCGCCTTCGCGCAGCGCATTGGAACCCTCGGCCAGCAGCGGGTTTCCAACACCGAGCAGGATTCGGTTGTCGCCCGCGACCCCCGTATCGGCGCGTGGCAGGTTCTGGGACCACACCGGGGCGGCGAGCGAGAAAATGAAGAGGCTTGCCAGTACTGCACGGACCATAATCGCCACCGAGATGGTTAGTATAGCATTGGGACAGTGTCGGACCGCGCGATCTCATGGCCCCCGATGCGAAGCGCTCGCCGAGTCCGGACCGCCTCCCGTAAACCAATTCGCATTCAATATGCAGGTTTGGAACGACCGAAACAAATGACCGACGTTGCCCAAGCGGAAGCCCTGGTTTTCGACCGAATGCCCGCGTGGCCGTCGGTCCGGACGGAGACCGCATCGAGCCACGGCCGGATCCTGCGCGAGACTGTCGTCGCCGAGCGCGATCAGCCTCCCTTCGACCGCGTGATGATGGACGGCATCGCGATCGCCTGGAGGGACTGGGCCGCGGGAAGGCGCAACTTCGATCCCATCGGCACCCAGGCCGCGGGCTCGCCCGAGCTGACCCTGAGGGCGCCCGGGCAATGCATCGAGATCATGACGGGAGCCATGTGTCCGGGCAGCGCCGATACGATCATCCCGGTCGAGCGACTGCGGCGCGAAGGCAGATTGACGCTGATTTCGGAAGGGACCGAGGTCGAGCGCGGCCAGTTCATCCATCCGCGCGGCAGCGACCGGCGCAAGGGCGACCGCCTGCTCGAGCCCGGAGTCCGCATCGGCGCCACGGAAGTCGCGGTGATCGCGGGCGCCGGCTACGCGGAGATCGAGGTCGCGGCGCTGCCCCGCGTCGCCGTGATCTCGACCGGCGACGAACTCGTCCCCGCCGGCGAACCGATCGCACGTTTCCAGATTCGTTCGACCAACGAGTTCTCGATCGAGGCAAGCCTTGCACTGGCGGGTCTTGCCGATATCAGGCGCGAGCGGCTGCTCGACGACGAGAGCGAGATTCTCGAGGCTGTGGAGGATCTGCACCACGACCACGACGCGTTGATCCTGAGCGGCGGAGTGTCGATGGGCCAGTTCGATTTCGTGCCCGCCGTGCTACAGCAGCACGGTGCGCAAGTCGTGTTCCACGGGGTCGCGCAGCGCCCGGGGCGGCCGTTGCTGTTTGCGAGCAGCCACGATGGCAAACCCATCTTCGGTTTGCCCGGAAATCCGGTCTCCGCGCTGGTCTGCCTGACCCGCTACGTCATCCCGGCGTTCCGGCGCGCCGCCGGGCTTTCCGACCCCATGATCGAACATGCCGTCCTGACCGAACCCGTCTCGCGATCCGGCAAGCTCACCTATTTCATGCCGGTCAAGCTCGGCTGGGACGACCAGGGACGGCAGACGGCCGAGCCCAAACCCACAAACACCTCCGGGGACTACATCTCGCTCGCCGGGACCGACGGGTTCATCGAACTGCCGAAGGGACGCGAGAGCGATCCGGCAGGCACAGTCGCACGCGTCTATCGCTGGTAGCGGAGCGTCGCTGCCTTTTCGCGGGCGCGCTCCCGTGTGCCCTTGGGATCATCAAGGATGATGGCCTACCATGTGCCCCTGCGGTCATCGGAGATGATGGCGAAGCCCGGTTCGCTCAGGAACGGAAGGACGCCGCGCTACCATATCCGCTCTTGCTCACCGGGGATCAGGATGCGGTCTGACTGAACGTGGAAACGACGAGCTACTTCATCCGGCGTTTTCTGCTGATCGTTCCGACCTTTCTCGGTATCACGTTGCTCGTCTTCGCGGTCACGCGCGTCGTGCCCGGCGGCCCGATCGAGCGGATGCTCAACGAGGCACTGCTCGCCGGCGGCGACCGCGGGGCGGCAGTCGCCGGGCCCCAGGGCGTCGGCGGCAGCGCACTGTCCGACGACCAGCTCGACCAGCTCCGTGCCTACTACGGCTTCGACAAACCGGTGCTCGTGAGCTACGTGGAGTGGCTCGGCAAGGTGGTCGTGCTCGATCTCGGCCGCTCGACGCGCTACAACGAGCCGGTCTGGGAAACGATCAGGGACCGGTTCCCGATCTCGATCTTCTACGGACTCACGACGCTGATCCTGACCTATGCCGTGTGCATCCCGCTCGGCATGGCCAAGGCGATGCGCCATCACAGCCACTTCGACAACGTGAGTTCGGGCTTCGTGTTCTTCGGCTATGCGGTACCGAGCTATGTCGTCGGCATTGCCTTGCTCACCTTCCTCGCGTCGCAGCTTGAGTGGTTTCCGCTTGGCGGCTTCGTCAGCGACAACTACGACCAGTTGACGCCCTGGCAGAAAGTCGTGGACGTGGCGCATCACGCCGTCCTGCCGCTCATGTCCTACATGGCCGGCAGCTTCGCGGTCACTACGTTCATGATGAAGAACTCGCTCATGGACAACCTGTCGGCCGACTACGTGCGCACGGCCATCGCCAAGGGACTTTCGTTCCGGCAGGCCGTCTACCGCCACGCGCTCAGGAACAGCCTCATCCCGATCGCGACCTCGTTTGGCAACAACATCTCGCTGATCCTGACAGGTTCCTTCCTCATCGAGCGGATCTTCAACATCGACGGCTTCGGACTGCTCGGCTTCGAGTCGCTCGTCGAACGCGACTATCCCGTCGTCATGGGCATCCTCGTGATTTCGTCGCTGTTGTTCCTGGTCGGCAACATCCTCTCGGACATCTGCGTGGCGATCATCGATCCGCGCGTGAAGTTCGGGCAGTGAGGAGTCGCGGCGCATGCGACTGAGACCGCAAACAGTCAAACAATGGCGGCGCTTCCGCTCGATCCGCCGCGGCTACTGGTCGCTGCTGGTCATCGGCGCACTGCTCGCGCTCACGCTCGTCGCGGAACTGCTCGTCAACAGCCGGGCGATCGTGGTCCGCTACGAGGGCAGCTACTACTTCCCGACCTACGCCGATTTCATGCCCGGCAGCCAATTTGGCCTCGACTACGACTACGAAACCAACTACCGCGAACTCGCGGCGAGCTTTGCCGAGCAGCGCGAAGCCGCCGCAGCGAGCGGCGCGGAGCCTCCGGGCAACTGGCTGATCCTGCCACCCGTGCCCTACAACCCGTTCGAGACGGACTTCCGGGACGATTCGTTCCCGCCGTATCCGCCAAGCTTGAGCACCCAGCACTATCTCGGCACCGACGTCGCCGGGCGCGACATCCTCGCCCGTCTCGTCTACGGCTTCCGCCTCGCGATGGCGTTCGCGGTCATTCTGCTGCTCTGCAACTACATTGTGGGTATCGCCGTCGGCTGCGCCATGGGGTTCTGGGGCGGCGCGTTCGATCTGATCTTTCAGCGGCTCATCGAAATCTGGTCGAACGTGCCGTTCCTCTACGTGATCATGATCGTCGCGTCGGTCATCGTGCCGAACTTCTGGACATTGATCGGGATCATGGTCGTCTTCGGCTGGATGGCCATGACCTGGTACATGCGCACGTCCACCTACAAGGAGAAGGCGCGCGAGTACGTGGATGCGGCGCGTGCGCTCGGCGCCTCGAGCCCGCGGATCGTCTTCCGGCACATCCTCCCGAACACGATCTCGATCATCGTCACCTTCATCCCGTTCTCGGTCGCCACGGGCGTGACGGCGCTCACGGCGCTCGACTACCTGGGGTTCGGGCTGCCGCCACCGACCCCGAGCTGGGGGGAACTGCTGGCCCAGGGCACGGCCAACCTGCAGTCGCCGTGGATCGTGACCTCGGTCGTCGTCGCGATGACGCTCGTGCTGCTCATGGTCGCCTATGTCGGCGAGGCGATCCGCGAGGCCTTCGATCCGAAACAGTTCACGTTTTATGAGTAAACTACCTGCAACTCGGCACGCATCGGAGACCGCCATGAGAAAGCCGGCCCTGCCCGCTTCCCTGCTCGCAACCCTGCTCCTCTTCGGCTGCGGCGGCAGCGAAGCGCCTCCGCCGGAACCCGACACCACCACCGACGACGCCGTGACGCTCGAGGAGACGCGCTTCGTCGACGTGCTCCCGACCTACGACAGCGTGCCGTTACCCGACGGTCTCGAATGGGTGACGAACGAGGAAGACGAGGTCTTCGCCTCGCCCGAAGCCCGGCGCGGCGGCAGCTTCCGCACCTACATGCTCGGTTTTCCGCTCACGCTGCGCATGGTGGGCCCTGATTCAAACGGCGGATTCGCAAGCTATCTGCGCGCCAACAACAGCGTCGGCCTCGTCGCCATCCACCCGAACACGCTGAATTTCATCCCGATGCTGGCGACCCACTGGGCCTTCGATGACGACGGCAAGACCGTCTACTACCGGCTACGTCCGGAGGCGACCTGGTCGGACGGCATGCCGATCACGGCCGACGATTTCATGTACACGATCGACTTCATGCGCTCCGAACACATCGTCGACCCCTGGTACAACAACCACTACACGAACAACATCGTCGCCGTGACGAAGCACGACGACCACACGATCTCGGTCGAGGGTGCGACGCCCAAGCCGAGGGAAGAAATCCTGTACGAGTACGGTTTCGGCCCGATGCCCAGGCACTTCCACAAGCTCGACGAGAACTGGGTCGTCGACTACAACTGGCGGGCCGCGCCGGGGCCGGGGCCCTACCGCATCTCGCATGTCGAAAAGGGCCAGTACGTGACGTTCGAACGCGTCGACGACTGGTGGGGCAACGACGTGAAGTACCTCGCCAACCGTTTCAACCCCGACGAGGTGCGCATCACGGTCATCCGCGACGTGAACGTGGCCTGGGAGTACTTCCTGCGCGGCGAACTCGACACGCATCCGGTCGTCATGCCGAACCTATGGCACGAGAAGGCCGTCGGCGAACAGTTCGACAACGGCTACATCCAGAAGATCAAGTTTTACACCGACAACCCCCAGCCGTCCGCGGGCTTCTGGCTCAACATGGACGACCCCTTGCTCGCCGACGGCAACATTCGGCTCGGGCTTGCCCACTCGATGAACATCGAGCGGCTGCTCACGACGCTGCTGCGCGGCGACTACGAGCGCCTCAAGATGCATCACGAGGGCTACTGGGACTACACGAACCCGAACATCGAACCGCGCACTTTCGATTTCGACAAGTCGGACGAGAATTTCGCGGCGGCAGGCTTCGTCAGCCGTGGCCCCGACGGCATCCGCGTCAGGGACGGCCAGAGGCTCGCGTTCAGCCTCGTCTACGGCACCCAGGAACACACGCCGAGGTTCGTGCTGCTCAGGGAAGAAGCGAAAAAGGCCGGCGTCGAACTCAACCTGCAGCTCATGGACGCATCCGCGTACTTCAAACAGATTCTCGAGAAGAACCACCAGATCGCGTCGATGGCGTGGTCGACGAGCCCGACGCCGCGGTTCTGGGAGCACTACCATTCGGCCAACGCGCACATTGCGCAGACGAACAACATCACGGCGACCGACAACCCGGAGCTTGACCAGCTCATCGACGACTATGAGGACGCCACCGACAAGCCCACGCGCGTGGCGCTGGCTCACGATATCCAGCAGATCATCCACGACATGGGCGCGTTCATACCGACCTGGAAGGTGCCGTACACGCGCGAGGCGAACTGGCGCTGGGTCAGGCTTCCGGAGTGGTACGGCACGCGCACGACCGACGTGCTCTTCGACATCATGAGCACCGCCAACAGCACGGGACTCCTCTGGATCGACGAGGAGATCAAGGCCGAGACGCTCGCGGCCAGGGAGGAAGGACGCGCGTTCGACCCCGTGACAATCGCCGACGAGACCTGGCGGGTCGAGTAGCTCGAGAAGATCGGAACGACGGCAAGCTTCGAGCGATCCGTGCGGATCGAACAGGCGATGGGAAAGCCGCATACCGGGACGACGGGCGGCCGGTACCCATGAATTTCTCCAGGCGGCTCGCATAAACCGTGGCCGAACCGATCCTGCGCGTCGACAATCTCTGCTGCGGGTTCCATACCGAGGACGGCTACATCCGCGTCGTCGACGGCGTGAGCTTCGAGTGCGAAGCCGGCAAGACGCTCGGCCTCGTGGGTGAATCGGGCTGCGGCAAGACGGTCAGCGCATTGGCCGTCATGGGGCTCCTCCCCCAACCGGCCGGCGTTGTCGAGGAAGGCCGGATCCTGTTCCGGGGCGAGGACCTCGCCTCGACCAGCCACGAGACGATGCGGGTCGTCAGGGGCCAGAAGATCGGCATGATCTTTCAGGAGCCGATGACGGCGCTCAATCCTGTGCACCGGGTCGGCAAGCAGCTATTCGAGGCGCTCAGGCTCTATGGGTCCGGCCGCGACCAGGATGAACCCGCCGTCGCAGGGGGAGCAGCCCTGGGGCGCCGAAATCGCCGGGGACGACGGCTGTACGAGTCCCGCAGCGAGAAGGACGAACTCACGGCGCGCGCGGTCGAGCAGCTCGAGCAGGTCGGTATCCCCGATCCCGTGCGGCGGCTCAGGGAATATCCGCACCAGCTTTCGGGAGGAATGCGTCAGCGCGTCATGATCGCCATGGCGCTCGCCGGACAGCCCGATATCCTCATCGCCGACGAACCGACCACCGCGCTCGACGTGACCGTGCAGGCCCAGATTCTCGACCTGCTGCGTGAGCTGCAGCAGGCACGCGGCATGACGATGATCTTCATCACGCATGATCTGGGCGTCGTTGCGGAGTTCTGCGATGAGGTGCTTGTCATGTACGCCGGCCGCATCGCCGAACGCGCGCCGGTCGGGCAACTGTTCAAGATGCCGCGACATCCCTACACGCGTGGGCTGATCGAGTCCCTGCCGCGCATGGATACGCCGTCGCGCACTCCGCTCAACACGATCGAAGGCGTCGTGCCGAAGCTCACCGAGATGCCGGCGGGTTGCAGGTTCTCGAATCGATGCGCGTACGCGGACGAGCGGTGCGGACGGGAGGTGCCGGTGCTCGAGTCGTGCGCTCAGCCTGGCGCCGTCGGAGAACCGCGCGACCCGAAGCGCAGCGGCGAGGCCCAGGCAGCCGAACCACGCGACCCGAAGCGCAGCGGCGAGGCCGAGGCGGCCGAACCGCGCGACCTGAAGCGCAGCGGCGAGGGCGAGGCGGCCGAACCACGCGCTGTCCGGCACGAGGTGGCCTGCCATCACTGGCAACGGCTCGCTGCATGAGCGCGCCGCTGCTCGAAACGCACGAAAGTCACACCGTATCGGAGCACGGGCAAACGCCTGCCCCCCGCGCGAACGCGCCGCTGCTCGAAGTCCGCAACCTGACGAAGTTCTTTCCGGTCCGCGCCGGCGTGTTCCTTCGCAAGGTCGGCGACGTGCACGCGGTCGACGACGTGTCGTTCACGCTCGACCGGGGCGAGACGCTCGGGCTCGTCGGTGAATCCGGCTGCGGCAAGAGTACGGTTGGCAAGACAATACTGAACCTGCTCCGGCCGACGGCGGGACAAGTGCTCTTTGAAGGGCGCGACCTCGGCACGCTGAGCCATGCCGAATGGCGCGCAATGCGGCGCGACATCCAGATAGTCTTTCAGGACCCGATGGAATCTCTCAACGCGCGCCACACGGTGGGCCAGATCCTCGAGGAGCCGTTCGTTATCCACAAGCTCGGCACGCCCGAGGCACGCAACGTCTGGGCACGGGACTTGCTCGAGCGGGTCGGGCTGCCACGTAGTGCCGTTAGCCGGTTTCCGCACGAGTTTTCGGGTGGCCAGCGTCAGCGTATCGGCATCGCGCGGGCGATCGCTCTCAGGCCCAAGCTCATCATCTGCGACGAGGCCGTGTCCGCACTCGATGTTTCGGTGCGGGCCCAGATCATCAACCTGCTTCTTGAGCTTCAGCGCGACATGGAACTCGCGTTACTCTTCATCGCGCACGACCTGGCGGTCGTCCGGCATATATCGAACGAGGTCGCCGTCATGTATCTCGGGAGGATCGTCGAGCGTGCGCCGTCGCGCGACATCTACGAGCGGCCTTCCCACCCCTACACGCAAGCGCTCGTGTCAGCGATACCTCTACCCGACCCGGATCGCGATCGGGATCGCATCGTGCTTGAAGGTGATGTGCCGTCGCCAATTTCGCCGCCTACCGGGTGCCGGTTTCATACGCGGTGCACATATGCATTGGAAGTGTGTGAGGCCAAGACGCCGGAGTGGGAGCCGGTAAGCGAGCGGCAGCAGGTTGCGTGTCATCGGTGGAGGGAGTTGCGGTAGGCGATAAGGATCAGTGGTTACGTAGGCTCTCGCCACATCAGACCATGCAAATCGGCGTTTCTTACTTCTTGACTCATTGCCTGAACGGGATTGGGGCTTTGCTTCCGCTAGACCCTGAACAGTTGCTCAAGGCCCGGCACTGGTAAGCGGCGGCGAAGCGGTGATGTTGCCGACCGCGAAGACTCCGTCGAACCCGCGCGACAGGCCATCGTCCAGCGCAATGCGGACGGTGGACCACTCAGTAGACCCTTGCCTCCGGTATACACCACACTCGCTGCCTCGGCAGTTCCAGGCTTCGCCGCTTCCGGTGACGGCATTGAGCCTGATGGTCGACTCCTCGGGGAGATTCGCCGCCATAGGTATGAACGGCAGCAAGCCGTTTTCAGTATGTCTGCTTGTGCGCGCATGAACGCTACCGGTAAGCACAACCGTCAGGTCGTAGTCTGCATCAGCTTCAGCTTCCAGTAGGGTTTCCGCCATTCTGGCTTCAAAAGGCGTTAGCGACTGCTCACCCTCCAACATGTATCCGCGAAAGGTGGTGACCGCCACTTCATGACCCGCGTCGCGAAGGAAGCGCAGCCGCTCCACGAGGTCCCACATCGCATTGCTGAGTCTGCCGTCCGGAAACTCGATGTTGACCGGATCGAGCCAGCGGCTGTCGGTCAGCGCCGTTGTTCTGTCTGCCTCTGTGCCGTCGGATCGAAGGTACGTGTTGATTGCTGACTCGGACCAAACCATCAGTTCGAGTCCTACGAGTATTCGCATGCCGGAACATGCAAGCGCACAAACAAGCTCGCCGAAAAGCGCGGGAGTTTGCTCCGTGCCATGCAGCTCCCCGATCACCAGGAAGCGCAAGTCGTCCAGTTGGCTGAGCGCTTCGTATCCCGGTGGTGGCTGGCATGCATCCCGCGCAAGTTGATCGGGCTGCTGACCGTGGCTGGCTTGGCCACTAACGAGAGTGAAGGCACTAACCCAAGGTAGCAGTCGGGATTCTCGTGATAGCAAATGCATGGGCCGCTCCCTGGTGCGGGTCGTTGCGTGGATCGTCGACTTGGACAGCCTGGCAGCGATTTGGAGTAGCTCAGTCATGTTGGCAGAGAGGGGGTTGGTCGCGTTAGTCTACGAACTGCGTTGGACGCTACACGCCGACCCGGAACCAACGCTCGTCAACAGTCCCACGGGGCACATCAAGGAGATCGAATGAACAGTCCAATCAGGTTTGCGGGGGTTGTGTTAGG
>JAQAJI010000084.1:467-22608 GCA_028278665.1 Candidatus Rariloculus versatilis | reverse complement strand
TGGCTACGGCCACATCAAGGCGACCACCGATGCAGCCAAGACAGCCATAAGGGCCTTCTACGGCCGGCCGGCGGAGTACTCCTACCACGAAGGCTGCTCGACCGGCGGCCGCCAGGGGCTCATGGCTGCGCAGCGCTGGCCTTCGGTCTTCGACGGCATCGTCGCAGGCGCGCCCGCATCGTTCCTGCAGCGGCTCAACGTCACCCACAACTGGGACATGCAGGTCATGCTCAGGGACAACTACACCGGCGCGCTCTCGTACGACACCAACGGCGACGGCACGCTCGACAGCCTGACCAAGGCCAACATGCTGACCGAAGCCGTGCTCGCGCAGTGCGACGCCGATGACGGCATTGTCGATCGGGTGGTCAACAATCCGGAGACCTGCGACTTCGTGCCCGAGCGCGACCTCGCCCATGCAATGTGCGTGGACGACGTGAACGCCGACGACTGCTTCACGACCACTCAGCTCGCAGCCATCGAAGCCATCTACAGCGGCCCGTACGATTCCGCGGGCACGTCGATCTACAAGGGCAAGTCCTATGGATCGGAGATGCGCTGGCCGCTCATCGTGGTCCCGCACGAGGGCAACAACCATCGTCCGGGCCAGATCGGCCTGGCTTCGGACTATGTGAACTTCCTCTTCTACGACAACGATCCCGGCGTACCGACGACTCGGCCTACCGATCTCTCGCTCGAGCCCGATCCGACCCGAGAGCCCCCCGAGTTCGCCTGGTGGCAGTTCGACTTCGACGACTTCACCGCCGGTCTCGGCGACACGATGCGCGCCATCACGGATGCCGACGATCCGAACATGACGCGCTACCTCAAACAGGAAGGCGGAAAGCTCCTGATCTGGCACGGCTGGGCGGATACGGTCATACCAGGCCAACCGATGGTCGACTTCTACGGGGAAGTCGTGGACGTCACCTTCGACGGCGACCGCGCGGCATCGGATGAGTCCGTGCGGCTCTTCATGCCGCCGGGCGTGGCGCACTGCGCCGGCGGGCCGGGCCCGGATAGCTGGGACCGCCTCGCGCCGATCGTGGAGTGGGTCGAGAACGGCACGCCGCCCGATTCGCTGACGGTCCGGAAGCTCGACGATGGCGCCGTGGTCAACGAACGGCTCGTCTGCCCTTATCCCGAGCAGGCCGTCTACGTCGGCGACGGCGACGCGAACGACCCGGCGAACTGGGTCGCTGACAACTTCATCTGCGAGTGAGACAGGAACCTGGTGCTTGCCGTGCCCGGTTGCACGGAAAGCACCATGGTCAGGGAGTGAACGCGACGGCGGTCCCGTCGACCCCTTGAGCGCGCCGAACGGCGCGAATCCGCTTACGTCCGGTCCGCGACGGTATCCTGGGCCGCAGGCAACTCTGCCGACCATTGCGCGAGTTTCTCGGCAAAGCGCATGCGCGCGTGGGCGGGACTCGTCGACGGCAGGGTCCGGCGCTCGATCGCGGCGAAGCGCGGTGCGAGCCCCGGCAAGACCTTGCGGCGGTAGAGGTCCGCGGCCGTCGCGCCGTTGAAGAAGATCGACCCGATCGACGGGTTGAGTTCGAAGAACGAAGCGAAGTCGTTCGTGACGGCCGTGGTCCGGTCGATTGCCGAGTCAAGACTGCCCGGTCGCCTGCCCGCGGCCAGCACGTCCCAGAGTGCGACGCCGTGTTCCGTCAAACTTGCGAGCCGAGCTTCGTAAGTGAGTTCCGGTCCTGCGCCGCAGAGCGCGCCCATGATCCGCCAGAAGGCATTTTGCGGCTGGGCGTAGTATTGCTGCTCCCTGAGCGATCGCACGCCAGGCAGACTGCCGAGGATCAGTACCTTCGCACCGGGCGCGTGTACCGGCGGGAAGCCGCGAGAGAAAGGCGTTGCCGGCTGCGTCTGACTCATCGCGTCCGAACTACTCCAGCGCCTCACTCGCCGCGCGCTGCCGTTCGCTGCGCGGCGGCACCGGCGCGAAGTAGCCGACGATGAGAAGCAGCACGCCGACGCCGAGGAACGATACGACGCGGCCTACCGTCCCCGCATTGTCGAGTTCGACGACGAAGAGCTTCACGACGACGACCGCCATGAGGACGGCGCCGGCGACCCAGACCGCGCGATTCGCGGCCCGTGCGCCGACGACCATGCCGGCGAGCGCGGTGCTTCCCCAGACGATCGACAGCGACGCCTGCAGCACGGTCGACTCCGCGAGCGGTTCGAGCGCGTACCTCACGTCGGCCCAGTGGTGCACACTGCGTGCCACGGTCATCGTCAGCAGGAACACTCCGAGCAACGCGGGAACGAGCACGCGCCAGCGCGATGCGAACCAATCCATTTCACGCTGATCGCGCACGGCCGCGTACCAGAACCAGCCTGCCGCGAACACGAGTCCGCTGGCGAGCTCCAGCGGATTCAGCAACGGAACGTAGGTCAGGGGTGGGGGGTCGCCCGACGACACGATGTTCGTCCTGATCGCAGCAACTGCCAGAACGGCCAGCGTACCGCCGGCGGCCGCAAGCCCGTACGTGCGCCAATGCACGCGCAGCGGCCAGTCGAGTGCGTCGCGCCCCCGCACGGTTGCAAGGAGCATCGCCGCCACGAGCGCGAGCGTCGCCGCACTCGCCCAGACCCCGCTCGTGGAACGTTCGACCCACCAATGGACCTCGGTCGCAGCCACGGCGGCGATAAGCCAGTAGCCGCCTGTGTGCAGCACGGTCGCGGCACGACTTAGCTGCGACTCGTGCAGGCGCAGGAAACCAAAATGTGTTGCGAGCGCGACGAACCAGACCGGCCAACCATAAAGTTCAAGCGCATGCTGACGATCAATGAGCGCGAGCAGCAAGGCGACCGCTAGCGCCGGCACCATCAGGCAGCCGAGCGTCGCCGCCCGCCGCCAGGTGAGCGTCCGCGCGGCCAGAACCGCGATCCATACCGTGCCGGCGACGAAAAGAAGCGCTGAATCGAGCTGGAAACGATCGGGAACGAAGCGGACGATATCATTGTGCCCGGCGCCGAGCCACCACACCGTTCCCCACACGAGCAAGGCCCAGGCCGCGACCTGGTTGCGCCGGGTGTCGTCGGCCTCGTGAATCCGGTCGAAGATCCGGCTGGAAAACAACGCGGCGACGGCGATCAATAGCGCTCCGAGAAAGTAACCGTTGAGCACGGCAAGCTCTCGGGCAGCATCCTCCTGGTTCAGGAATGCCACGGCCGAAGCGAACTGCACAATGAGACCCCCGATCAGCGCCAGTCCCCGGCTCTGGCGCAACCCGAGCCAGACCATGGCCGCGCCCTGCAGCGACCAGGCTGCCGAAGTCCAGCGCGCATCGCGCGCAAGCGGAAACGCGCGGCGAGACTCAGGAAGGATTCGGCCAGTAACTTCAGTTCAGCGCTGCCACGCCGAAGTATCCACATCCCGAGCGCCCCGTACACGCCCGCGAGCGTGGCCGCACTGATCGCGAGTCCGTATTCGGTGTCGCCAACGAGCCCGGTCTGCAATCCGAAACCGACGAGCGGCGTGCCGAACACGAGCGTGCCGTCCACGAACCCGCGAATCCTCGGCGCCACGCGGGTTGCGAACAAGACGGGAATGGTGATGTACATCGCGACGGCAAGAGCCAGAAACGGCTCGGTCGAGGCGAAATCGGCCGGGTTGTAGGACGTGAATCCCCAGGCGGCACCGACACCGAACGTGAAGAGGAACGAGAGCACGTTGAGTTCGCGCCATGCCCGGAACCAGGCAATCCCGACGACGGCGCCGTTGAGCAGCGCGTAGTAGCTGAAGAGCACGACGTGATCGCCGGTGTCCGACGACGCGAGCACCGGCGCCAGGAAGCCGCCGACGATGCCGAGCACGGCGAGTTCGCGGGAGTTCTGTAGCACGGCAAGCGCTCCCGCGGCAACGGTAACGATGACGAGCAGGGCGAAGGCCGGCACCGGCGGCAGCAGATCGTACAAGGCGAACGCCGCATAGGTCGTCAGGTAGACGACAGAGATTCCACCGCCCTGCAGGCTAAGCGCATAACCCGGCCGCGTGCTGCGCAGCCGCCAACCGACGCCGAGCAAGGCGAGGCCGAAGAGCGCAACGCCGATCAGTCGGAATTCGATCGGCAGGGCGATCCAGTTGCGGTCGACTGCGACCCTGACGAGAAAACCGACTCCGATGAGCGACAGGATCACGCCGACCTTCACAGGTACGTTGCCGCTCGTCAGCCATCGCTTGCAATGCTCGAAAAAGCGCTCGGCGATGCTTGGTTCGAGCGTTTCGGAAGCGACCGAAGCGCGCGCCCGCGAGGGTGCGTCCGGCGGCTCCCCGGCTGCCCACGACGGTTCGGAGTCCGGTTCCAGTTCCGGGTCCGAGCCCGGGTCCGAATCCGGTCCGAATTCAGCGTCGGCCTCGCTCCGCGCGCCATCATGCGCTACGGGCTCAGGCACTTCGGTGCCGGCGGTCGCTTGCGGCGACGGACCGACCGGTTCGTCGGCAAGCGTCATCGGCCGCTCGCTACGCCTGGTCTCGGTCTCGATCTTGCGCAGCCGCTGCTGCAGGGTGATCAGCCAGCCTGCGAGCGCTCCGAGCGCGGCGCCCGTCAGGGCGTTGTCGGCTAAGCCGAACAGTACCGAGCCCAGTATCCCGCCGATCACGGCCGCGATGAGGATGGCCATGCTCAGCGCGCCTCGCAGAGCCGCACCCAGCGCGCCTGGACATCGTCGGCGGTCAGGCGTGGATCGAGCGCCGGCAGCAGGAACACGCTCTGCCAGCGCGGCCCCAGATAGCTCCTGTGATTGCCGCGGTGGCCCCAGGCGCGGTCGCTCGCCGTCCAGTGCCACTGCAGAAGTCGGGGATCCGCGGTATCGAAACCGCGCGAGCCGGCGCCCGCGCTGTTGACCCGGTCGATGGTGCCGAACGTGCGTGTGCCCCAGTCCACCTGAACGTCGGCGGTGCTTGCGTAGTTGACGGCGAACTCCCTGACCCGTGGCAGGACCCGCTCCTCCATCGGAAAATCCGGAGAGACCGCCGACGCCATGAGGACGATGCGGTCGACGATCACGTCGTCGGACAATTCGCTGACGATCATCGCGGCGAGTCCCGCTCCGCCCGAATAGCCAAACAGATAAAGAAGCTCGTCGGGGTGATCGCGGCGCCATTGCACGATCTCCCCTGCCATCTGCCGGGCAGTCGCCAGGTTGCGCTCGTGCGCCCGGATGTTCTGGACGACCAGAAAGGGAATGCCCCACGGCCTGAGTTCGACCTCGAAGCCGGGCAGTTGTCTCGTTGCGAGTTCGACGAAGCCGGCGAGATGGTATTTCGTGTTGGCCGATCCCGGCAGCACGATGAGCTTGCCGGTGAAATCCGCCGGCACTGCGCCGGACACCTCCGTCGGCAGTGCTTCGCATGTCACGTTGAGCGCCATCGTGTCCGCCGCGCACGCCAGGGCCATGGTGGTGAGTATGAGCAGGACCTTGCCCGAACTGACCTCTTTATCGTCAATAGACGGGGCCATACTCACAACCTCCATGTGCATGACCGGGGCGCGAGACGATCCGCTTCCCGCGATGACGCGTAGTCCCGGAGCTTGCGCCGCGGGAAATCACGGCTGCAAATCCGCACTCACCCGCCCGCACAATCGCTCGTTTCGCCAAATATAACCCGATATTCCCCTCGATCGACCGGCCGCAGGGACGACGATAGCCGATTATCGCTTTCGCGAATTCCTGCGGCGCGAGCTCCTGGCAGGCCGTGGCGAAACCGGGTGTTGCGCCTGAATTCGCTGCGACTTCAGCCACGGGTCGCTGCAGAGTGTCGCTCGGTTTCAAGCTTTCTCTGCGCAGATGGGGTACTTTTCGAGCCCAGGAGCCTGCGCCGTAGGAATTCGCGGCCGCAAATCCGCGCTCATCCGCCCCTTCGCCCGATCGATTTCGTCAAGTATGGCTCGATATTCTTTTCAGCGATAGCGAATTTTCGCGTTGGGCGAAACGCCTCGCCGAAGACGGCGATTCGCGACTTCCTACGGCGCAGGCTCCTGGGATCATTCATTGCATCACTTCGCACGCAAGCAACATTTTCGTAGCACCGCGATCCGGACTGCCGACCACGCCGTGAACGACTCGACCCTGCTTTCTGCGCTTGGAATTCCGGCCGACTACGGCACGCGGCCGTATCTGCCTCGCTACGAGGAAGCCCTGCAACTCGTCGAGATCGAGGACGACATGTTCGGACGATCGCTGCGGCTTGCGCCCGGCACGGCGCGCGACTGGCGCACCATGAAAAAGGCGGCGCTCGAGGACAGCGTCGAACTCCTGATCGTGTCCGGGTTTCGCAGCGTCGCCTACCAGGTCGAGCTCATCCGCAACAAGCTCTCGAAGGGCCTGACGATCGACTCGATCCTGCGCGTCAACACCGCGCCCGGTTTCAGCCAGCATCACACGGGCAAGGCGCTCGACCTCGCAACGCCAGGCTGCCGCCCGCTGACCGAGGAGTTCGAGGACTCCGCGGCGTTCGCGTGGCTCGAGGCCAACGCCGCGCAGTTCGCATTCTCGATGCCCTATGGCCGTGACAACGTCTACGGAATCGTCTACGAACCGTGGCATTGGTCGCAGTGCGATTGATTCGCGCGTGCCTCGCAGGCGCCTGTCCCGTTATCATTCCGGTCCCCCGGAGCCTGCCAGACAGACCAGGTGAGTCACACCGATCGCCTCAAGTGGGATGAGCGTTATCGGGCCGGCAGCTACGCGGCTCGTATACACCCGACGCAACTTCTTGCAGAGCGCCTCGCGGATCTGCCGCGCGGACGCGCCCTTGATGTCGCCTGCGGCGCCGGGCGCAACGCACTGTTCCTCGCCGAGGCCGGATACGAAGTCGACGCCGTGGACGTCTCGAGCGTCGGCCTCGAGCGCGGTGCCCGTACGGCCGCAGAGCGCGGACTCACGATCAACTGGATCAAAGCCGACTTGGAACCGGCGGCTGCCGCGACCGTTCTGCCTGAAAGCCACTACGATCTCATCGTAATGGTGCGTTACGTGAACATGCCGTTGATCCCGGTGCTTGCCGAGCGGCTCGGCGACGGCGGCTGTTTCGTCTGCGAGCAGCACCTGAAGACATCCCGCGATGTCGTCGGCCCGAAGAATCCCGCCTACCGGCTCGCGCCGAACGAACTGCTCGCGGCCGCCGGCGACCTGCGCGTGCTGTTTTATCGTGAGGGCATCGTTGAGGACCCGGATGACCGGGCGGCAGCCCTCGCCCAACTCATCGCCTGCCGGGGCGAACCGCGCTTCGAACAAGCAGATGACGAACGCGCCTGATCGCGGGCCGCGCGGCGGGCGTCGGTTCGGCCGCGGTTGCGCGCGCGCGCTCGACCGACGCGGCGTACTCCTCATGCTGTTTGCCGCAGTATGGGTCCCGAACGCGAGTGCGCAATACTCCGGCGACGCAGCGGCGGACACGGCGGCAGGAGGCGGAGCCGGCACCGCATTCGAAGCGGAGCTCGAGCAGCGCGGTGCCCGGATCGGCACCGTCAACGTCATTGTCGAGAACGTCTTCAACCTCAGCGATCCCGCCGAGGACAAGCCGCTTTATCGCCTCGCAAACCGCATTCACGTCACGACTCGCGAGAGCGTCGTGAGGAGTATCCTGCTCTTCGTGTCGGGCGATCCCTACGTGGCGCGAGTCGTCGACGAATCCGCACGGCTGCTGCGCAACCTCGGTTACGTCGCCGATGCCTCCGTGCGGCCCGGCCGCTTCGACGAGACGGGCAACACCATCGACATCGACGTGACCGTCCGCGATTCCTGGTCGCTCAAGCCCTCGCTCAAGCTCGGCCGCAGCGGCGGCACCAACGAATACGGATTTGGCCTGATCGAGGAAAACCTCGCCGGGCGCGGCAAGCGCCTGGACATCGCCTTTCGCAGCGACGTGGATCGCGACGAGCGGCTCTTCAGCTACACGGACAACAACATCAACGACGGCCGCGATCGATTCGCCGTGCTTTACTCCGACAACAGCGACGGGCGGCGTGTGGGTTTCGACGCGGGCCGCCCGTTCTTCTCGCTCGACTCGCGCTGGTCGTTCATGGTCAGCGCGCGCGAGGAGGAGCGCATCGACTCGATGTACGACCTCGGCGAAGTCATCGACGAATTTCATCACGACACACGCACGTGGACGATCCAGGGCGGCAGGTCGCGCGGTTTCGTCGATGGCAGGACGATTCGGTGGCTGGCCGGTTTCAGCTACGAGGAGGATCTTTTCCGGCCCACCGTCGACCTGCCGACGCCAACGCTGCTGCCCGGGGACCGTGAGCTCGCCTATCCCTGGGGCGGCCTGCAGATCGTCGGGGACGACTACCGCGAACTCACCGAACTCAACGACATCGGGCGGACCGAAGACGTGCCGCTGGGACTGGACCTGTTTCTCAGCGTCGGCCGGCCGCAGGAAGCATTCGGCGCCGACCGGGACGCGTGGCTGTTCAACTTTTCCGCTTCACGCGGCTGGGAACCCGGCGGTCCCGGCCGGCTCCTGCTGCTTGACACCGGGGCTTCGGCGCGACTCGAGGACGACAATGTCAACAACGGCATCGTCTTCGCCGGCGCGCGCTACTACCGCCGCAATATGGGACGGCACCTGTTCTCGGCGAGCTTCAGGGCGACGCTCACGAACAATCTCGATCCGGAGAACCAGGTGCTGCTCGGCGGCGACAACAACCTCAGGGGATTCCCGCTGCGCTACCAGAGCGGCGAACGCAGCGCCGTGATGACAGTCGAGCAGCGATTCTTCACCGACTGGTACCCGTTTCGGCTGATCCGGGTGGGCTACGCCGTGTTCTTCGATGCCGGCCGGGTCTGGGGACGTGATCAGAGGAATACGCCGAACCTCGGCACGCTCTACGATGTCGGCATCGGCCTGCGCCTGACTTCGCCGCGCGCGAGCCGCGGTTCGGTCCTGCACATCGATCTCGCGTTTCCGATCAACGGCGACCCGACGATCGACAACGTGCAACTGCTCGTGGAGAAGAAGGCCTCGTTCTGAGGCGCCGATCGGGCGAACCGCTTGCTGTCCGGCTGGAAGGCATCGACGTCGCGGGACGGGCGTTCCGGGTGCGCGATCAGGCGAACGGATTGCCGTCCGCGTCGATCGCGCCCGGCAGCGCGCGGAAGCGGTCGAGCCAGGCCGTCACGTTGGCCCACTTGTCCGTATCGTAGCCGGAGATCTTGAGCATCGAGATCGGCGAGAAGCAGGATACGTCGGCGATCGTCGGACGGTCGAGCGCCAGCCATTCGCGATCGGCCAGATGGCCGTCCATGATGCCGAGGACATGGTCGCAGCGCGCGTCAATCTCCTCGTCAGGCAGCTTGATGGCGTCCGGACGCCGGATCTTGGCCCGCTTCATCCAAGGCCCCTGGTGCACTTCGTTGGCCGACTTCGACAACCACTCGGCGACCCTGGCCTCGCCTTCGGCGTCAGCCGGCAGCCAGGTGTTCGACGGGTCGTGCTTTCGGGCCAGGTAGACGAGGCAGGCGTGCGAATCGGCGATCGTGTAGTCGCCGTCCTCCATCGCCGGCATCTGCCCGAACGGGTTCAGCGACAGGAACGGCTCGCGCTTGTGTTCGCCGCCGTACATGTCGATGTCGACGAGTTCATAGGGAACATCGAGCATCGACAACAGGATGCGGACCTTGTAGCCGTTGATCGATGGCATGGTCGAATGTACTCGCAGCATCATGGTCTCCTGGCAAGAATCGGGGGCGCCTTCGAGACGCTTCCCTGGCCTCCGGGCAGCGACGCAGCTTGCCGACGCCGGCTCACATGCTTATTGCAGCGGCTACAGGTTCAGCGTGGATTGTCGTGATGGGACCCGTCGACGATGTGATCGATATCGCGCTCGATACACGGCGCTCCTTCGACGACTTCCAGGTCGGTCAGGAAGGCCGTACGGGGCCTCTTTTCCCAGGGCTCGGCCAGGACCGCAGGATCGTGAGCCGTGGCCTGCCAGTGCAAGGTGTCGCCTTCGCGCCAGATCCGCTCGACGACGCGCAGGTCCGGCGTGTGGAAGGATCCGTCATCGGTCAGCCAGGTTTCGCCGTTGAAGTTGATCGTTTCGACGACGAGCGTGTCGCCTTCCCAGTGACCGACAGCGTCGCCGAGATAGCTCGGCTCGGGGTTGGCGCCGTGGCCGCGTCCGTCGGTCGGAACGATGCGGAAAAAGCTTCCGGAGACATCGTCGTACAGGAACACGACTTCGTGCGGCTGCTGCACGATCTTGTCCGGAGGGCCGATCCTCGGCACGCCGGGCGCGAAACAGCGCAGTACGGGATCCGTCTCCACCTGCCGCTCTTCGAGGTCCTTGACCATAGCCCGTCGGGCGGGGGCGGGGGGCGGGGCCGGGCCCCCCGGCCGCGGGCGGTGCCTGGTCGTCGCAGCCTCGCAGGCAAATCGAAGCACCGATGGCCTGCGGCCGTAGAAAGTCGATGCCGGCGCCGTTGTCCCAGGTCCCGTTCAGATCGGGACGCCCGTCCGCGGTTCGCGGCACGTCAGCGGTCTCCTGAGCGACGCCCGATGCGGAAACTGCGAGACACGCCGCGCCCGCCAGCATTGCCGCCGCCCGGGCGATCTTCACTGTGATCTTGCTCACGGTTTGTTCCTCATAACTGTGTTCGCGGCTAGTCCACCGCGCCGAACTGGTAGAAGTGACCGGCCTCGTAGTCGATCCTCAGCAGCCAGCCCAGGTTCTCCGTGCCGTCGCGCGCCGGGATCGTGACGATGGTGACCGGCGACCCGTCACCCATGAGCATCGCGCTCGTGAGCCCCGCCTTGCGCATCATCGCCGTCGGCGCCGATTCGATCCGCCAGGTGTTCACGCTGCCGTCGTCGTTCGTGACGTCGACATACAGGTAGGTGTGCGGATTGATCCAGTCGACGTCGGTAATCACGCCCGTAATCGTCATCTGGTTCTGGACATCGAACTGCCCTGCGACCGAATGATGCGCCACGACCGGCCCCGCCGCCGCGAGACAGCCGGCACACATCAGTATGATTCGCGTTTTCACGTTCATTGACGAGCCCTCCATCCGCTCGAGTCTAGTGCAAGCGGCGTGCGGCGGCAAAGCGCGCTGATGCCGTTTGGGTTGAACGGACGCGCGAAGTGTCTGGACGCGGCTACCGCGGCCGTGTGCCCGAGTCCGACGCGGTCGCAGTGCAGTTGCTCGGTCGCTTCCAGCCGGCGTCACAGGCCGCCATGTGACAGGTGTCGCCGGCGCTGCGCCGCGCCGGTCGGCGGGGCTGGCCCGGCGCACGCCACTGACGAAAGCCCCGCCTTGCATCGGGAAGAGCAGCGCGACATTCATCGCGGGCTGTTAGCATTTCGCGATCCACAGCAGCGGAGACTCTGGCAATGTCCTCCTGGCTTTCGATCGCAACCCGGCCGCGCGTCTGGCGGCGGGCTCTGTTGTACGGACTGGTCGTTGGCGCGATCCTGATCGCGATCAACCACGGAGATGCGCTGCTCAGGGGCGACATCGACGGCGTGCGGGTCGTCAAGATGACCCTCACGCCGCTCGTCCCCTATTTCGTCTCGACGTTGTCGAGCGTCGGCGCAATCAGGAACTTCGAGGGCCGCGGTAGTTAGCCCCCGGAGTTCGCTCGCTTGCGACGCCTGGACTCCGGCGGGCGAGCGAAGGACGAGGGCTGAATCGAGTCGCCCTACCGGTTTATTCTTGCGAACATGTGTGGTCGGTTTACGCAATACTTCTCCTGGCAGGACGTGCATGCCTACGCATCGCTGTCGAGTACGCCTGTGGATCTCAGCCCGCGCTACAACCTTGCTCCGGGGCAGCAGGCCGCGGTCATCCGCGATGCCGTCGATGGACGTCGACTCTCGATGCTGCGCTGGGGGCTGATCCCGTTCTGGGCGAAGTCACCGGACATCGGCTACCGGACGATCAACGCGCGTGCCGAAACCGCGCGCTCGAAACCCGCGTTTCGAGCCGCGTACCGTGCCCGGCGCTGCGCGGTCCCGGCGGACGGCTTCTACGAATGGGCACGCATCGGAAGCAGGAAGCAACCCTATCTCGTCGTCCGCGGCGATGCACCGCTCATGCTGCTGGCGGGACTCTGGGAGCAATGGCGGATTCCGGACGGGCAGACGCCCACGAAAGCACTCGGCGGCCGTCAGGCGGGCGATGTGCTCGAGACCTTTACGATCCTGACGACCGAGGCGAATGAAGCCATGGCGCCCGTTCACCATCGGATGCCGGTTCTGCTCGACACGGAGTTGCTCACGCCATGGCTCGCTGGAGAGGATGTTCCGCTTGAACCATGCCGCAACGAGCTGCTGACGATCCTGCCGGTGAGCACGCACGTCAACAACGCGCGCAACGACGATCCCGATTGCGTGCGGCCGCTGGCAGCACTCATCTGAGGCCGCGTTCCGGCGGGTTTACGTGAAACTGCGGCACATCCCGCCCCCGTTCGGGTACGAGTTCGTGTAACGTCATGGGCTGCCGGCGCTTGCAGAGCCGCGCGGAGGCGTGCATCGTAGAGCACCGGCAACCGAGCGAGATCCGATCGGCGCGCCAGTCCGCGCAGCCGCACCCCTGCGCACGAAACCCGCTGCACAACTGGTCTGCGCGCTCTCCGTCACCCTGGGCTTCGCAGCGCAGGCGCGCGCACAGGGCTCCGAAGTCGCCATCTGCACGGACCTTGGCGCGTTGACGATCGAACTCAATGACGAACAAGCGCCGCTGCATGCCGCCAACTTCCTCGAGTACGTCGATCAGGGCTACTACTCGGGCACGGTGTTTCACCGCGTCATCGCCGATTTCATGATCCAGGGCGGCGGCTTCGACCGGCGGCTCGATCCCAAGCAGACCCTGGCACCTGTCGTCAACGAGTCGGGAAACGGTCTCGGCAACGTCCGCGGCAGCCTGGCCGCGGCACGCACCGATGACCCGAATTCGGCCACCGCGCAGTACTACATCAACGTCGCCGACAACGATCAGCTCGACGGCTCCGCTGGAAGGCCCGGCTACACGGTGTTCGGGCAGGTCACCCAAGGCATGGAAGTCGTGGACGCGATCGCGGCTCTGCCGACGGGCGGTGCCGGACCGTTTTCTTCGGATGTCCCGGAACCGCTGGTGTCGGTCACGTCGATGGCGCGCCTGGACCCGGAGGTGCAGGCTTCCCTGCCCGTAGACAGTCGCACGATCGCAATTCGGGAACGCATATCCGACGCGCTCGACGGCGGTAATCAGCTCGAAGTGCTCGACTGGCTCGGTCACTATCGGGCCACCTGTGCGGTCGTGGACCCGGACCTGCTCTTCATCGAGGCCAGCAGCGCCGCGGCGCTGCTCAGGGCCGCCCGCGCGCAATCCGCGCTCGACGAGTACTTCCTGCTCGCCAGCGAAACCCATGCCGACTACGCAGACGCTGTCGCGCTCTATGCCACGGTGGCTCCCGATGTCGAACCCACCATCGCGCGCATGATCGGTGAGTGCGAGTCGCCGACGCGGCCGGACATCCCCGACGGAGCGGTGGCCGATATGGAAGCGATGATCGCCGGACGCGACGATGTGCAGGCGTTCATCGGCGCGGGCGACATGTACCTCGCCTGCCTTTCCCAAGTCATTGACGCGGAGGATCTCTCGGACGAGGAACACTCTCTCGCCGTGCGGGAGCACAACCGCATGGTCGCGGTCATGGAACAGTTGGCCGAGGAATTCAACACGGCGCTGCGCGCCTACCGCGACCGCCAGTAGCGCGAACACGCCCAGTCCCCTGAACCTCGTCCAGCTCGGCGATCGGGAGTGCGGCGACGACCGAGGCGCGGTGCCCGGTCGACCGCGGACAGCCCGCCAGGCGGTGGGCGACTACAGCCCCATGCAGTTGGCGTAGTAGGTCACGGTCGCGGGCCAGTCGGAGAAGATGCCGATAATTCCGACCTGCCTGGCGAGGACGTCGAGCAAGACGTAGCGGTCGCCGTCGCTGTCGGCGATTTCGTAGATGGAGCGATAGTAGTACTGGGGGTTCCCGGTCAGCGGCGCGGTCCGTTCGAAGGTCCAGGCGATGATGTCGAGGCCCGCTGCGCGTGCGGCTTCAGCATAGGCCGATGGCACGATCTCGCCGTCGCGTTCGGTCACGAGCATCCACATCGGCGGCGCGACGATGCGCACGCCCGTCGCCGCAAGCTCCGCCATGCTCGGCACGAAGGTCGTGGGATCGTCGGGGTCGAGCGGCGGGTCGAGGCCATCGCGGCCGTCGAGGAACACGGCCTGCCGGCCGAACTCGGGCTCCTGTTCGATCCAGTAGAGCACGTCGCGCAGGTCGAAGGACTGTACGAACACGTCCTCCGGCGCGACGCCCGCGGCCCGGTACTCGTCGATAAGCTGCTGGGCGTAGTCCTGCTGAGAGTAGTCGCCCTCGAACGGCATCTCCACGCTCGGCGACTTGAGTTCGGGCGTCATCTTGACGCCGAGTTCCTGGAAGAGCGCGACGCTCTCGGCGTGCGTCATGAGCGTCGAATCAGCCGAGTAGAGATCCGTGCGCCACGCGGCGGTTCCGGCCAGGTACTCCTCGACCGTCGCCGCCGTGGGATCGAAACCGTCCATTTTCGGCTTGAGCGTCCGGAACTCGGCGAGGGTGATGTCGCTCGTGCAGCACTGCGCCATCGCCGGACGCGGCCGGCCCGTCTCGGGATCAACGTTCGTCGGATCGAACGGCGTGAACGGCACGGAACATTTCGCCGCGAGCGGCGTGTCGAGGATGTTTGTCGTCGTGTGGAGGTCGCACTGCGAATGGCGGCAGACGAGTTCGCGATCTTGCGTGAACGTTACGTCGCACTCCACGATGCCTGCGCCCTGACGCGCTGCGGCCACGTAGGATTCCAGAGTGTGCTCTGCGAATTGAAGCGCGGCGCCGCGGTGGCCGATCGAAAAGTCGGTCGGTTGGAAGGGACCGGCGGCGCACTGCTCCAGCGTGGTCTTGAGCTCACTGTCGGCCATGGCATCGACGAGAAACGCGGGCCGGGGTCCGAGCTGGATGGCCCCACGCTGCACGGCCGCGTCCTGTGCCGCAGCGAACACGGGCCAAAGGGTCAATACAACGATCGAGAACCTACGCGCGCCGGTCCGCATGGCCGTTCCTCCCGCGTTTCTGACAAACAGCCCGGCTGCCACGCGCGCGGGGCAATCCACCGGGAAGTATGGGGCTGTCCTCATCCTCGCAGGACTGTCCTTCGCGCCGGCTGCCACACGCGCGCGGCACCCCATGCTCCGCGACGCCGCCCTCAGCCACCGCCACCATCGCTTCCGCTGCTTCCACCACCGCTGCTTGCGCCATCGCTCGCGCCTGCCCGCCCGACATCGGCCCCATCAGCGTACAAATGGCAGGCCACCCGCCGTTCTCCGGTCTCGTCCCGGACGCTGTACTGCGGCGGCGTCTCCGTCCTGCAGACCGACATGACCTTGGGGCAGCGCCCGGCAAAGCGGCATCCGGCCCCGACATTGACCGGCGACGGAATCTCGCCCTCGATCGCGATGGACTTGCGGCTGCGCTCGATCCTCGGGTCCGGCTGCGGGTTCGAGCCGATGAGCATTTCCGTGTAAGGGTGCTTCGGGTGGAAGAACACCTCATCGGACGCGCCCACCTCGATCAGCGAGCCGAGATACATCACCGCCATTCGATCGGACACGTAGCGGACCATCGACAGGTCGTGGGCAATGAAGAGCATCGTCAGGCCCATCGAGGACTTGAGCTCGCCGAGCAATCTCACGATCTGCGCCTGAACCGAGACGTCGAGCGCCGATATCGGCTCGTCGCAGACGACGAAGCGCGGCTCCATGATCAATGCCCGCGCGATACCGACCCGCTGCCGTTGCCCGCCCGAGAACTCGTGCGGATAGCGCGACGCGTGATCCGGTTCGAGCCCTACCCTGCGCAGCCAGTCATGAACCCGCTCGCGAATCTCGCTGCCTGCGAGATCACTGTGCAGGCGCAGGCCCTCGCCGATAATCTCCCCGACCGTCATGCGCGGGTTCAGGCTCGAGTAGGGATCCTGGAAAATCATCTGCATGCGGCTCGCGTAGCGCTGAAAGTCCCCCGGCCGGTAGCGTCCGGGCAGCGTTTCGCCGTCGAAGCTGACCTCCCCGCGCGTCTTGTCGTGCAGCCCCAGCAGCGTCTTGCCGAAGGTCGACTTCCCGGAACCGCTCTCACCGACCAGCCCGACGATTTCGCGCTCGTGGATCGCGAGCGACATGTCGTCGACCGCGTGCACGACCTGGCGCCGGCCGATGCGGAAGTGTTTCGTCAGGCCCCGCGCTTCGACGAGCGCGTTCATGAGTCCGCCTCGCGACCGAGGCCCCGCGCTCCGGCCGGCGCGCTCCACGCAGGCAACCGGCGGAACACGCCCGGTACTGCGACCGGCGCGTTCATGCGACCGCCCCGCGATAGAGTCCCGGCACTTCAAGCGGCGAGGCCGGATGCTGCAGCCAGCAGCTCGAGTAGTGGTGCGGCGCGACCTCGAAGCGCTCGGGACGGTTCTGCTCGCACAAACGCATCGCGTGCGGGCAGCGGGCGAAGTAAGCACAGCCGCGCGGCGGGTCGAACATGTCCGGCGGCGTGCCCTCGATCGCCTGAAGGCCCTGCTCGCGGGTCGGATCGTTGCCGGGCATCGCGGCGCGCAGCCCCAGCGTGTAGGGATGCGCGCACTCGTGAAAGAGTTCCTCGGCGCTGCCCTTCTCGACGATCTGGCCCGCGTACATCACGGCCACGTCGTCGGCGAGCCGCGCAACGACGCCGAGGTTGTGGGTGATCAGGACGATCGCCATGCCCGTCGTCGCCTGAAGCTCGTCGAGCAGGTCGAGAATCTGCGCCTGGATCGTGACGTCGAGCGCCGTGGTGGGTTCATCGGCAATGAGGATATCGGGCTCGCAGGCGATCGCCATCGCGATGATCGCACGCTGCAGCATGCCGCCTGAAAACGCGAACGGGTACTGCTTCGCGCGGTCGGCGGGCTCGGGGATGTGGGTCATGCCGAGCAGTTCCACGGCGCGCGAGTAGGCCTGCTTGCGCGTGTAGCCGCGATGCACCTCGAGCGTCTCGGCGATCTGGTCGCCGACCGTCATCGTCGGGTTCATCGAGCTCATCGGGTCCTGGAAGATCATGCCGATCCGCGACCCACGGATGTCCTCGCCGTCAACGATCTTCTGCCGGATGACATCGATGCCATCGAGCATCGCCGTGCCGCGCGTGATCCGGCCCGGCGGCATCGGGATCAGCCCCATGATGCTCTGCACCGTGACCGACTTGCCGCAGCCTGACTCGCCCACGATCGCAAGCGTCTTGCCGGGCCGTACGCTGAAGCTCACGCCGCGCACGGCCTTGACCACCCCGCCGTAGGTATCGAACTCGACGTGCAGGTCGTCGACGGCCAGGAGAGCCGGCTCGTCGTGGCGCTGCGCCGCTTCGTCGTTCGCCGTACTTGCCATGGCGCTCTCGATTTTGTCCGGACCTTACTGCGCAGCACCGGCCGAAAGGCCGTCCTGATATCTCGACGGACCACTTTGCACCGCGCCGGCGGCAGCCGACCCGCGATTGAACGACGCCCCCGTGTCGTGCCGTCCCGTCCTGCCGCCGCGCACTTCGCCGACGCTCATTCCCGACCTCGCATGCGCACGTCGAGCGCGTCCCGGAGCCCGTCGCCGAGCAGGTTGAACGCGAGCACGGTCACGCTGATGAAGATGGCGGGGAAGATGAGTTCGTGCGGGTGCGTCAGCATTGTCCGCAGACCCTCGTTGCTCATGCTGCCCCAGGACGGCGTCGGCGGCGCGACGCCCATGCCGATGAACGACAGGAAGGCCTCGGTGAAGATCACGGTCGGCACGGCGAACGTCAGCGTCACGAGGATGACGCCCATTGTGTTCGGGATCATGTGGCGCAGGACGAGATAGGTGGTCTTCGCGCCGAGCAGTTGCGATGCCCCGATGTAGCCCTCCTCGCGAATCTGCAGGACCTGCCCGCGCACGAGCCGTGCGGTCGCAGGCCAGGCGAGCAGGACGAGCGCGACGAGCATCGGGAAGATTCCGCTTTCTCCCGGTCCGATCCCGAAGGCGATCTTGAACAGGATCATGAAGAGCAGGAACGGCAATGCGACGACGAAGTCGGCAAACCGCATGAGGAGCTGGTCCACGCGCCCCCCAATGAAGCCTGCGGCGCTGCCATAGACGATGCCGACGACGACGAAAAGCAGCGGCGCCACGACGCCGATGAAGAGCGATACGCGCGCGCCGTACATCAGGCGGGAAAGCATGTCGCGGCCGAGGTAGTCGGTGCCGAGCGGGTGGTAGGGCAGCACGATCTCGTCGCCCAGAGCGACCGCAGCCGCAGCGCCGATCCAGCCGAGCGTTTCGGCTTCGGCGGCGCTGACGACGCGGGTCGCATCGACGGTAACCGTCGCGTAGTCGCCAGCCTCGGCGCCGAATTCGTCGCGAGCGAAAACTGAATACCAGTAACGGGCAGGCTCAAGATCGAGGCGATCCTCGAAGCTGACCTGCCCCGGGTCGAGAATCTCGGCGACGGGCAGGCCCACTGCGCCGTCGGGCTCCGGATCGAAGATGTTGCGGTAGAGCCGGTAGCCCGAAGCGCCCGGCACCGGGTCCCAGGCGAGACGCACGGCCTGGGTGGTGGCGGGTTCGACGAGCCTGAGCCCTTCCGGAGTCGCGGCAGCGAGCGTCTCGGCCGTACCCGGCACCGGTGTCGCCATAATACCCGCCCACGGCACGTAGGGCTCGACGATCACGGCCACTTGCGGCAGCCCGGGCGGCTGGCTGACCTGGTCGAGGTCCTGCGCGGCCGGGTCCACGCGCCAGAGCAAGGGTCCGGCCAGGGTAAAGAGCGCGAGCGCGATGACGATCCAAAGCGAGATCAGCGCGCGCCGATTGTCCTTGAGCCGCCGCCAGGCATCCTGCCAGTACGAGACCGACGGCCGCGAGAGCGTCTGTGTGCGCCGCTCGGTGGCGACCTGTTCGAAGTCGCCGGGTCCGAATTTGAACGCGGCGGTGCTCATTCCAACCTGACTCGCGGATCGATGAGCCCGTAGACGAGGTCGACGAGGATGACCATGAAGACGAGGAACGCGCCGTAGAACACGGTCGTACCCATGATCACGGTGTAATCGAGCTGCTGGACGGCCTGCACGAAGTACCTGCCGAGTCCCGGGATCGCAAATACGAGCTCGACGACGAATCCGCCCGTCGTGATCGCCGCGATTGCGGGCCCGAGCACGGTGATGACGGGCAGGATCGCGTTTCTGAGCTGGTGCTTGAGGAAAATGCGCGTCGGCGGCAGCCCCTTCGACCTGGCCGTGCGCACGAAGTCCGCGTTGACGATCTCAAGCATCGAGGATCGCATTAGCCGGGTCAGGAAGGCCATCGTCCCGAGTCCGAGCACCATCGACGGCACGACCATGTGCAGCAGCGTGCCCCAGCCCGCCACGGGCAGGATCGACACGCCGAGGAGCGCGTTGAGGCTCGTGAGGCCGAGTTGGCTCAACGCAGCCACGACGAAGCTCGGCACGGAGATGCCGAGGATGACAAGGAACATGATGACGATATCGGGCAGGCGGTTTCTGAAGAGCGCCGTCAGCGCGCCCCAGAGAATCCCGCCAAGCGCCGCGAAGACCACCGCGAGGATGCCGAGCGTCGCAGAGACGGGGAAGTGTTCGCGGATGATGTCGTTGACGCGCCGGTTCTGCTGCGTGAACGAGATGCCGAAATCGCCGCGGGCCATGTTGCCCATGTAGATCAGGTACTGCTCGAAGAGCGGTCGATCGAGGCCGTAGCGAGCCTCGAGGTTGGCGCGGATCTCCTCGTTGGCCAGCCGCTCGCCGCTCAGCGGATCGCCCGGCACCGAGTGCATCGCGATGAACGTCGCCGTCGCGATGAACCAGACCGTGATGACCCCCTGGATCAGCCGCTTGACGGTGTACCGAAACACGGCCGAATGCGGTCAGTCGGTCACGATATAGGCGCGCGTGTAGTCAGGATCCGCGCCGACGGCGCGGCGGGCAACTCCCCTGATGCGGGGATCCTGGATGTACATCTGGCCGCGCTCGTAGTTGGGGATGATCGCGACATCCTCGAACAGGATTTCCTGGATCCTGCCGAAGGCCGCCATGCGCGTGGCCTGATCGGTCGACTGCTGGGCGATGCGCACCTGGGCGTCAAGTTCGGCGTTGGCGTATTCGCCGTGGTTGTTGGGATTCCAGGATGCGAAGAGGTCGGCGAACGTGAGCGGATCGTCGAAGGCGGGACCCCACCCGTACAGGGCCACGTCGAACTCGCCGGCTTCCACCTTGGCGAGACGCTGCTTGAAGATCTGCTTGTCGATCCGGATCTCCAGACCCAGCTTCTGCATGAGGCTGTTCTGGTAGTACTCGGCCTGCTTCGAAGCGCCCGGTGTGTCGTCGGCAAGCAGCACGAGCGGCGGAATCTCGTCGACGCCGAGCTCTCGTTTGGCCTGCTCCAGGTGCTCGCGCGCGAGCGTGACGTTCGGCGTGACCGTCGGCGCAGGGTACTCCTGGCGAAACAGCCCCTTCTCTCCCTTGAGCCAGGTCGGAAAGATCGATTCGCCCGGCGTGTTGCTCGGAATCTTGATGACCTTGTAGACGAGTTCGCCCGGATCGTTGACGAGCTGCAGGGCCTTGCGCAGGTTGTAGTTACCGGTCGGGTGGTCGCTGCGATGGTTCAACTGGAAGAACCAGACGCTGCCGTCGCTGTAGCGCCCGACCGGCCAGCGCTCGGCGAGCACCTGGTCGAGCGATTCGGCGCCCAGACCATTGACTTCGGCAATCTGACCATCGCGGTAGAGATTGAGCACGGCATTGCCGTCGGCCGTGATGTAGGGGAAGTCGATGACGTTGAGGCTGATCCCGTCACGGTCCCAGTAGTCGGGGTTTTTCTCAAGACGCACATGCGCGCCGTGCACCCAGACCGTGATCTCGAACGGCCCGTTGTAGAGCATGTCGTCGGCGTCCGCCGCGTAACGGCCCTCGCGGCTCAGGTAGAAGTCTTCGCGGATCGGGTAGTAGGTCTGAAACGCGACGAGCTTGTCGAAGTAGGCCACGGGCTGCTCGAACTCGACCTCCAGCACCCGGTCGCTGACGGCCGTGACGCCGAGCGACTCGCGGGGGAGTTCGCCGGTGTTGATCGCTTCGCCGTTCTTCAGCACGTAGAAGATGAACGCGTACTGCGATGCCGTCGCAGGATCGAGAGCGGTCTGCCAGGCAAATACGAAGTCGTGAGCCGTGACGGGCTCGCCGTCGCTCCAGCGCGCCTCCTCGCGCAGCCAGAAGGTCGCGCCGTCGGCGCGTATGTCCCAGCGCTCGGCGACGCCCGGCGCGAGTTGATTGTTGACGTCGTAGCGCAGCAGCCCTTCCATGACGTGGCCCAGGATCCTGCCGCTCACGGAATCGGTCAGCCGCGTGCTGTCCAGTTGCGGCGGCTCCTGGGTCAGCGAGAGCGTGACGGTGCCGGTCTCGACATCGATCGCGTCGAGCGTCGCCGTGCTCGAGCTCGTGAGATTCGTTGCCCAGGACAGGCCCGCCATGAGCAGCACGAAACCGACAGTGCTTGCGATCGCGAGCAGGGCGATCTGTCGGATGGCCACGCGGCTTAACGGATCGCGCGCTGGAACCGTGGTTGTCGAATCGGCCGCAAGCGCTCGCGCCGGATCTCCGCGAGTCCCGCTCGGCGAGCCTTCGGGAATGCCTGTCGTTGGGTTCTGGGCCATCGGCGTTACTCGTTGTGATCGGCAACGGGTCTAGATTACCCACATTTGCGCGTGGGATGAAGGTATTCGCGGCTCCGGCCGATCAGCATCGGCGAATGCCCGCGGTTGCCCGGGGAGTGAAGGTCCTGGCCGCTGCCATCGGCGACGAGCCGATGTCGACGCAGCGGACTTGGGTGTGGCGGTCGCCGGACTGGGCGAGACGACCGGAACTGGATCGCCTGCTTGATCCCGCGCATGACGGTGTGACGGTCGGTATCCTGGCGCGCGCTGCAAGAGCCGTTGGCCGTGAACTTCGGCTTGAACTTGCGTGATCGAAGACGCGTGTGGACGCCCCGGAATGGATGCGCCTTTTTCCATCGTCCGTATGACAACGTCCTGTCCGAGGCCCCA
>JAQAJI010000084.1:0-360 GCA_028278665.1 Candidatus Rariloculus versatilis | reverse complement strand
CCGTATTGGACGGGTTATGATTCCGAATCAGACGACCCTTCATTCCGAATTGGACGATACAAATGACGACACGAACGATCATCACAGACACGTTCATCACACGTCATGCAGAAGGGCCGATCCGCACGGCGCTCAACGACACGCGCATTGTCGCAATTGTCGGACCGCGCCAGGCTGGAAAGACCACGCTCGTCCAACGTATCGCCCGTGACGACGACCGCCCGTTCGTCACCCTGGACGATGACCAGTTCAGGGATTTCGCCCGGGACGATCCTGCGGGATTCATGCGCCGGATGCCGACGGCGGCCATCGACGAAATCCAACGCGCACCGGGCCTCATACTCGCGCTCAAGAAAGCAG
>JAQAJI010000083.1:11910-22245 GCA_028278665.1 Candidatus Rariloculus versatilis | reverse complement strand
GTTGCCGCCCACGACTCCATGTCCCGGCGGTACGGCTCCAATCGCGCCGAACTCGGGCGGACCCGCGCCTGCGGGATGGTCCTGGATATCCCAGTGCGCCGTGCCGATTGCCTGCCATACGCCGTTGAGGTCGGGACGGCCGTCCCAGGCGCGCGCAAACTCACGCTCGCCCGTTTGTGCCGAGGCGTTGCCGCCCGCCAGTGTGGCGGCCAGGAGCGCCGCACCCAAGGCACGCACGGCGGCGCAAGGAGCTGTCGTCATGCCGCGTCCCGGACTAGAAGTCGTAACGCACGCTCAGGCCCGAAATGCGCGGATCCCCAATGAAGGCGTTGTATGCCGCAGACTGCAGGGGAGCGTCAAAGATGGTCAGGGCGTATTCCTCGTCCGTGAGGTTCTGTACCCACAGGTCCACCGTCCAGGGACTCGTACCGTCGCGCGACGTGAGGATCAGCCGCGCGTTGACGATCGTATACGCGTCCTGATGCTTCTGTGCGTCGAGATCCGCACCGGTGTTGTGTTCTCCCGTGTAACGCGCATCGACGTGGAAGGTGCCGGACAGACCGCCCAGCGGGAAGCCGATCGTGACACCGGCCACGCTCGTGACCTTGGGTGCGTGCGTCAACTGGCGCCCGGCCCGGAAGTCGTGCTCGGGACCGGAACCGAAACGAACGTCCGCGTAGGTGATCCCGCCGAAAAGTTCGATGTTGTCCGTGACGCCGCCGCGAGCCTCGATTTCGACGCCTTTGGAGGTCACTTCCGGAACGTTTATCGCCTCGAAGGAGAATCCGCGGAAAGCCGTGAGCTGGTAATCCTGGAACTCCTCGTGGAACAGGCTGATATCGAGCAGCCCAAGTCCGTTGTCGAGGCTGAACTTGCCGCCTAGTTCGATCGCATCGACCGTCTCGGGGCGGAAAATCCACTGGTCGATGCTCGGCAGCACGGGGGCGCCGGTAGTGACCAGCGACAGGATCGGGCTCTGCAGGCCGCTGCGATCCATGTTGAAGCCGCCGGCCTTGTAACCGCGCGAGTAGCCGGCGTAAAGCAGGTGCCCTCCGTCGACCGCGCGCGACAGGCGCAGCGTGCCCGACACCTCGCTTTCATCGAGCGTGCCGTAGTAGTTGCCGTCGCGGCTCGGATCGGAGAACGGGTTGCAGCCGTAGGCGGCGATGCCGCCGATTGCTTCCTGCACGTCCGGATTTTCCAGTATCGCCTGGCCGCCGGCGACAACCGCGGGGAGCTGTGGCAGCAACTGGCCGGCGCCCGCCTCGATCCCTGCCGCGGCCTGGGAAAGCTGCTGCACGGCCGGCAGCAGCTGCGGCGGGATCTGGGAAGCAAACTGCGGCAGCGCCGCGCGCATCGCAGCCAATTGACCGACGTAGGCCTGTAGGCCTTGCGCGTAGGCGCCGACGCCCTGCAGATACGCCTGGGTTTGTCCGAGATAGCCGAGGAATTGCTGGGAAAACGGCAGGCAGACCTGGTCCGAAGAATTGAGGTTCGCCGTCATGGACTTGTCTTCTGACGTGTAGCGAAGTCCGAATGTCAGCTCGAAGTCGTTGTCGAACTCCAGGGTGTTGTGCGTGAACAGCGCCCATGACTGGGAGTCCTGTTCAAAGGTATCGACAGCCCCGTGGCCGAAGAGCTGGGCTCCGCCGGCCAGCGTTTCGTAGCCCGGCCAGGGGTCGAACGGAAAATCCTGAAACGTCGGCAATTGCGCCTGGAGCATCGGGATCGAAAAACCCGGCGGCAGCAGCGGTGCGAAGGGCATGAGGCCGGCCGCGAGGCCCGCCGCGCCGTGGGCGACTCCGGCGGCTCCGGCCTCAAGCTCGGGGATTCTCGCGCCAAACAGATCGAATGCGCCGCCGATACCGGCCGCGGCCTGTTGCGCGATACCGTTGGAGTAGAAGCCGTAGGCGAAGCCGAAATCGAGCGCATCCTGGTACGGCAGCTCCTCGTCGGAATAGTAGGCACCCACGAGCCAGTCCAGGCGTCCCGCCTGCCCGTTCAGCCGGAATTCCCGAGTCAGCGTTTCGAATCCGAGTTTGTAGTCGTCGATCCGGCCGCGGGCGCCGAGGTCCATGGCGGTGAAGTCGACATCCATCTCGCGAAACGTTTCCCAGTCGCGCATGGCCGTCACGCTGACGAGCCTCGCGAACGGCAATTCCGCGTCGACCTCGAGCGAAATGCCGCTTTCCTCGACCGTCTGCAGATAACCGGAATTCTCCGTAACCGCCGCCAGCCGCGCGTAGGGTTGATTGTTGACCATGCCTACGGTATTCGGGTTGCCCGTCTGGACCTTCGCGATCTGTTCGATCGATTGTGCCGCCGGCCCGGCGATGAGGCCCACGGCCCCGCAGCAGTTCTCGTCGCGGTCCGTGTAGTCGCCGATCAGGCGCAAACGGACGGTGTCGGAGGGCTCGAAGACGATCTGACCGCGAACGAACTTGCGGTCGCGGTTGTTGTAGTCGCGGTCGAGGTTGACATCGTCCAGGAAACCGTCGCGCTCGAAGAACACCGCGTCAAGCCGGGCCGAGGTATCGCCTCCGACCCCGCCGCTGAGGCCTGCTTCGAGCCGGTTGTAGCCGTAGGACCCGACGCTGAGGTCCGCGTAGCCCGACCCGTCGGGATCGGGCAGCGCCGTGATGACGCTGACGACGCCGGCGGAGCTGTTGCGTCCGAACAGCGTGCCCTGCGGCCCCCGGAGCACCTCGATGCGTTCGATCGAGCCGAGTTCGGTGAGGCCGACCGTGGCGCGGTTGCGGTACACGCCATCGACGTACATGCCGACGGAGGATTCAAGCCCCGGGTTGTCGCTGTTTGTGCCGACGCCGCGGATCCTGGCCGTGACACCGACGGACTCGGCCTGACCTGCATTGATGTGAAAGCTCGGCGAGATGCGCATCAGTTCCTTGATGTCCGTGACGCGTGAGAGTTCGATCCGCTCCGCGTCGTAGGCCGAGACGGCGAGAGGAACGTCGACGACGGTCTGCTCCCGGCGCGTTGCCGTGACGATGATCTGCTCGATCGTCGCAACGTCCGCCGCCGCGGCGGGATCCTGAGATTGCTGCGCGGAAGCGGTGACGGCCACCAGGCCACAAGCGATGACTAGAGTACGCATGGCGAAGTCTCCACGGTATTTGAAATTCTTTTTTACCATAGTTTTGCGATAGCGCATGCACGCGATGCGATCTGTCGTTTCATTCAGCACCACCGGGCCGTCGGGCATCCGGCCTGGCGCAAGGGGACTTCCGCCGCCTAATAGTGGTCGAATACCTGCCGCGCGGGATCGTTGCCGTCGAGTCGCGCCCGCCGCCACTGTTGCGGCCAATGCTATGCGGCCGATGAGCCGGCGCCACATCCGTTGACGGCCTTGGCTTTCGGCCATACGTTCCCCCGAGGACTGTCTCTCGATTCTACTACCTGTGTTGTGCTTATCCATAGCCCGCCCGGCGGCGGCCCGAAAAGCGGTAGCGCGTCTGCAACAGTGGGGTCTGGCGCACTCAGGCATGGTTGGTCGGCCCCGAAAGCGCGCGCTCCTTCAACGCCCTTACCGCGTCCTTGTGCCGCTGGTCGCGAACGAGCCGTTCAAGGCTGTCCCTGAGCACTTCAGGCGCGGCTCTTTCGTCGTCGAGCGGGACCTCGGAGGCCAGGCGCGGCAGGTGACGGCCTTCCTCGTCGCCCCGGAAGCGTTCGATGAGCTGGGCGGGTGTGATCTTCGGGTTTCCCCGGGAGACTTCGAGGATGCTCCGCAAGAGGCCCGCGCCAGGCTGGTCGACTTCATCGAGGCCGTCGATGTCGCCGATGCTGCCGGCAGCCGAAGGGAAGTGCAGGGCGAGCGTAATGGTCTTGCGAACGAGCGTGGACTTGCGATGCGGCGGCGTTTGCGACCTTGTCCTGGTTTGCGCCGGGCTTGCAAGGAGGGTACCGAGCCGGTCGGCGGTGAGTCCGACCACGCCGGCGAGGTCGGCCGTGAGAAGGTCCCGGTAGACTCCCGCGGGCAGGCGTTCGAGCAGCGGCCGCGCGAGCGCGACGACCTTCGAGCGGCCATCCGCGCTGCCGAGGTCGACCTGCTGGCGGAGCTCGTCGATCAGGAAGTTCGACAGCGGCGTGGCTCGGCCTTGCAGATCGCGAAACGCGTCGGCGCCGCGGCTGCGAACCAGCGAGTCCGGGTCCTCGCCCTCCGGCAGCAGCAAAAACGCGAGTTCGACCTCGCCGCCGGCGTAAGGCAGCGCAGTTTCGAGCGCGCGCCAGGCGGCGGCTCGGCCGGCGCGGTCGCCGTCGAAGCAGAAGACGACACGCTTGTGGCGCCGCGTGAGCTGGCGCACATGCTCCGCACTCGTTGCAGTGCCGAGGGTCGCGACCACCGGTTCGATGCCGTGCTGGGCCAGCGACACGACATCGAGATAGCCCTCGACGACCATGATCTCGTCGTGCCGGCCAGGCGTCCGCTGAGCTTCGTACACTCCGTAGAGCGCGCGGCCCTTGTGGAACAGGTTCGTCTCCGGCGAATTCAGGTACTTCGGCTCGCCGTCACCGAGCACGCGGCCGCCGAAGCCGATGACCTTGCCCCTGCGATCCCTGATCGGAAACATGATCCGGCCGCGAAAACGATCGTAATGCCGGCCTGCATCGTTGGCGATGACGAGCCCCGCCCGCACGAGGCGCGTCGTCTGAGCCTCGCCGCGCCCAAGCTGCCTTAGCACCGTGTCCCAGGCATCCGGTGCGTAGCCGATGCCGAAACGCTTCGCTACCGCGCCGTCGATGCCGCGGCCCTTGAGATAGTCGATCGCCTCGGGGCTTTCCCTGAGCGACTGCCGGTAGATGCGGTCGGCTTCGCTGAGCGCGTCGAGCAGGCCCTGGTTCTCGCTGCGGTCGGCGTCGCTGCGCTCCACGGGAATCTCAAGCCCGAGCATTTCCGCCAGAGTCTCTATGGCTTCGGGAAACGACATGTGATCGTGTTCCATGAGGAAGCCGATCGCATTGCCGCCGGCGTGACAGCCGAAGCAGTGATAAAAGCCCTTGTCCGGGCTCACCGTGAACGACGGCGTCTTTTCGTCGTGGAAGGGACAAAGTCCCTTGTAGCTGGCGCCCGCCTTCTTGAGCGCGACGCGCGCACCGACGACTTCGACGATGTCGGCTCGATCGATCAGCTCGTCGATGAACGGTTGCGGGATCAGCTTGCTCATTCGCAAAGGTCGATGCTCGGGACCCAAGCATACCAACTGGGCGCTGCCGTATGAGGTGCAGCAACGCGGCGAAAGAGAGCGTCGGTCGACGATGTATGGTGGACCTTCAGGCGATGGTTCGCGCAAGGTGAACGCTCGCGGCGGTACGATGCCGGCGGCGCCTGATTCGCCGTGTGTGGTGAGCTCGTGGTGGGCCGAACGGGGCGTCGCCCCGGATACCCGGATCAGTAAAGGCGCCTGCGCCTGGCGATACTTCTGGCGTTGCGCTTCATGTGCCGCTTGACGGCCGCAGCTTTCTTGCGCTTGCGTTCCTGAGTGGGCTTTTCGTAGTACTCTCGCCGACGCAGCTCTGCGAGAATGCCAGCCTTCTCACAGGAGCGCTTGAAGCGGCGCAGTGCCGCATCGAAATTTTCGCTTTCTCTTATTCGGACACTCGGCATGGGTACTTTGAACTTGGCAAACTGCAAAAAACGCCGGCAAAGGCCGGCGGTGGATCGCCATAGTAGTCTCAAACTCACGCGGCTGTAAAGCGCGAAAGGCACGCGTCAAGCACGATGAAAATTCTGGGTATCGAGACGAGCTGCGACGAGACTGGCGTCGCGCTGCACGAGCATGGCCGCGGCATCGTCGCCGAGGCGCTCGCGAGTCAGGCGGACGTACATGCCGAGTTCGGCGGCGTCGTTCCGGAACTCGCGTCGCGCGACCACATTTCGAAGCTCGCGCCCATGGTGTGCGCCGTGCTCGGCGAGGCGAACTCGAGTCTCGAGGAACTCGATGCGATCGCCTATACGGCCGGACCCGGGCTCATCGGCGCACTCATGGTCGGCGGGGCGCTCGCGGAATCGCTGGCGCTCGGCCTCGGCATCCCGGCGATACCGGTGCACCACATGGAGGCTCATCTGCTCGCCTGCCTGCTCGAAACCGACCCGCCCGAGTTTCCGTTTCTCGCGCTGCTGGTATCGGGAGGGCACACGCAGCTCGTGGACGTTCGGGAACTCGGCCGCTATCGCATCGTCGGCGAGACGCTCGACGACGCCGCGGGCGAAGCCTTCGACAAGGTGGCGCGGCTGTTGTCGCTGCCGTATCCGGGCGGGCCGGCGCTCGCCGCCCTCGCCGAGGATGGCGATGCGGAGCGCTTCGCGTTTCCCCGTCCGCTCAAGGGCCGGGGGCTCGATTTCAGTTTCAGCGGACTGAAAACAGCAGTGCGCCTGGCCGTCGAGGCCGAGAGCCGCAAGCTCGGCGGCAGTCTTACCGATGCCGTGCGCGCCGACCTTGCCGCATCGTTTCAGGCCGCGGTCGTCGATACACTCGTGTCGAAGTGCGGCCGTGCGCTTGACGACACCGGGCTCGAGCGGCTCGTCGTCGCCGGCGGAGTGGGTGCGAACCTCAATCTGCGCGCGACGCTGACCGAACTCGGCGCGCGCGGCGGCGCACGAGTTCACTATCCACGACCGTCGCTTTGCACGGACAACGGCGCGATGGTTGCGTACGCCGGCGCGTGCCGGCACTCGGGCGGCCTGGCTGGCGAGCACCGTATAATTGCGCGCCCGCGCTGGCCGCTGGATGAACTCTCGCCGCCGTGAGCGTGTCTGGGCACGAGGAGATCTCTTTGGACAGGATCTTTTTCAGGGACATTCGGGTCGAGGCGGTCGTCGGCATCTGGGAATGGGAGCGCCGCATCACGCAGACCGTGAGCATCGATCTGGAGTTTGCCACCGACGCTCGCAAGGCAGCCGCAAGCGACTCGATCGAAGCCACGCTCGATTACAAACGCGTGGCGAAACGGGTGATCGAGTACGTCGGCAATGCCGAGTTTCAACTCGTCGAGTCGCTTGCCGACGCGCTCGCCGCAGTCATCGTCGGGGAATTCGGCGTCGCCTGGGTGCAGGTTTCGGTCGCGAAACCGGGAGCCGTTGAAGGCTCGCGCGAGGTCGGTGTCATCGTCTCCCGGACGGCGGACGACTACGACTGACGCCGCGCGCGCCGCTTCACCAGCCGACGCTGCGCCCGCCATCCACGGCGATGATCTGTCCGGTGACGTAGGGCGCGTCGCGCACGAGAAACAGCACTGCTGAAGCGATGTCGTCAGGCTCGCCCTGGCGCCGCATGGGTATCTGGCGAATGATGCTGTCGCGAACGCGCTCTTCGAGGCCGGCCTCCGGCCAGAGGATCGCCCCGGGCGACACGCCGTTTACGCGGATGTCGGGACCGAGGTCCTTGGCAAGCGACCTTGTCAGCATCGCAAGGCCTGCCTTGGCCGCGCCGTAGATCGGGTGATCCCTGAGCGGCCGTTGCGCGTGCACGTCGACGATATTCACCACTACGCCATTGGAGGCCTTCAGGTGCGGCAGCGCGGCCTGACAGAGGAACAGCGGCGCCTTGAGGTTGCAGCCGATCAGGTCGTCCCACTGTTCTTCGCTGATCGACTCCAGCGGCGTCGGATAGAAGCTCGAGGCGTTGTTGACGAGCACATCGAGCCGGCCGGCGTGGGAGATCACCGTGTCCACGAGCGCCTCGCGCGCGCCGCGGTCCAGAAGATCGGCACCCACGGCGATCGCGGATCCAGGGCGCTTTCGGTTCAGCGTTGCAGCGAGCGCTTCGGCAGGATCCGCCGAGCTGAAGTAATGGATCGCGACGTTTGCCCCGGCGTCGTGCAACTTCAGAGCGATCGTCGCGCCGATGCGTTTCGCCGCTCCCGTCACGAGCGCCCACCTTCCCGCCAGGGACCTCGCTGTTTCGGCGTCTGCCAAGGACCGCTCCAGCCTTCTCGAATCGGCGCCAAGGTTACACTATCCGCCCCTCTGCGCCGCGCGTGCGCGCTACCGTGACAGTCCGAACCCCCACCGAACCGAGCCGCGAGGCGCTGGCGCTGAGCCGGGCGCTGACCCGGCGAATCCGCGAGCGGATCGCGACGATGGGCGGCTGGATTCGGTTCGATCGCTACATGCAGTCGGTGCTCAACGAGCCCGGACTCGGTTACTACAGCGCGGGCAGTGCCAAGTTCGGCGGCGCGGGCGACTTCATCACGGCGCCGGCGCTCGGCCCGTTCCTCGCGCGCGCGATCGCAACTCAAGTCGACGGCATGCTTGGGTCGCTCGACGCCCCCGTGATCCTCGAAATCGGCGCCGGCGACGGTACGCTTGCGGCGCAGTTGCTCGACGCGCTGGATGCGCTTGACGCGGTTGATGCAGGTGACACGGACAACACGGCTTGCGCCGCCAATAAACGCCGCGGCGCGCCCGTGCAATACCTGATCCTGGAGCCGAGCGCGGATCTCCGTTCCCGCCAGCGCGAGCGGCTCGCGCGCTTCGCCGATCGCGTCACTTGGCTTGAGCGGCTACCCGAACGTCCCGTCGAAGGCTTGATCCTCGCCAACGAGGTCGTCGACGCATTGCCGGTGGTGCGCTTCGTCAAGCGCGGCGACACTGTACTGCCGCTCGGTGTGCGCTACGGGGACGACGGCTTCGAATTCGCCGAAGGCGGTCGGGACGCGGAGCTGGACGCGGCCGTCGCGGCGCTTGAATCGGCTCTGGGCGGGCCCTTGCCCGACGGTTATCGCTCGGAAATCTGCCTCTTGCTTGGCGGCTGGATGCACGGCCTCGCCGCCTCGCTCGCGCGAGGAGCGCTGCTGCTCGTCGACTACGGCGGCGTACGGCGCGAGTACTATCATCCCGAACGAAGCGACGGAACGCTGATCTGCCACTACCGGCACCGGGCGCACGCCGACCCGTTCTACCTGCCGGGCCTGCAGGACGTCAGCGCCTGGGTGGACTTCAGCGCCTGCGCCGACGCAGCTCGCGGTGCGGGCTTCGACGTCGCCGGGTTCACGACACAGGGTCTTTTCCTTGCCGAGAGCATTGCGGGCGCTCCGGACCCGGTATCGCTCGACGCGCGAAGTGCGAGCGCCCTCAAGACACTCGTACTGCCGGGAGAAATGGGCGAACGGTTCAGGCTGCTGCTCCTGACCCGGGGCATTCGCCCGCCCGGTCTGCCGGGCCGGGACTTGCGCGGCTGGCTGTGATGCGCCGGCGGCAAGCCGATGCAGGCTGCGGTTCGCCGGTGGGCGTCGGGTGCCGGGCCGGCAACGATGACGTTCGAAGCGAGGCGTTTCGCGCGTCCCGCGGCCGAGCTGCTACCATCGCTTCGCCCGATTTGGGAGGGTTCGAGTGGATCTTGCTCAAGCCGTCATCCTGGCCCTGATTCAGGGAGTCACCGAGTTTCTGCCGATCTCGAGCTCCGGCCACCTGATCCTGGTACCGGAGCTTCTCGGCTGGCCGGACCAGGGACTCGGTTTCGACATTGCCGTGCATCTCGGCACGCTGGCGGCGGTCATTGTCTATTTCCGCCGCGACCTCGCGGGAATGGCGATGGCGGTGGTCGATCGGCAGCGTCCGGAGTTCCGGCTTGTGGTCTGCATCATGGTTGCGTCAGTGCCGCTCGGCGCCGCGGGACTCGTGTTCTCCGGTCAGGTCGAGGGCGCGCTGCGCTCGCCCGGCGTGATCGCCGCGAGCACCGCGGGATTCGGCGTCCTGCTCTGGCTCGCCGACCGGCTGGGCCGCGGACGACGTGCGGAAACCTCGCTCGGCTGGCTCGATGTCGCGGCGATCGGTTTCGGCCAGGCGCTCGCGCTGATTCCCGGCACGTCGCGTTCCGGAATCACGATGACCGTGGCGCTCGCGATGGGACTGAGTCGGCAGGCCGCGGGCCGGTTTTCCTTCCTGCTCGCCATACCGGCAATCGCGATGGCGGCGCTTTGGCAACTCATGCAGTTCCTGTCGAGCCCGGAACCGGTTGCGTGGTCTGCCCTGGCGCTCGCCGCCCTGGTCTCCGCGGCAGTGGCGTTTGCCACGATCGCGTTGTTCCTGAGCCTGGTCGAGCGGATCGGCATGGCGCCGTTCGCGATCTACCGGGTGCTGCTGGGAGGCGCGCTCGTCTACCTGTTGTAGCGAGCGGTTGCGTAGAGCCCCTGATTGTCTCGGAAACTCCTGAAATTCATCCGTAGTGCTCCTTGGTAAGGCGCGACCTGGGGAGATTCACGGGGTAGACGCACAGTTGCGGGGAGTGGCGCTACCGCTCGCTTGAGACACGCTGTGAATACATCCTTGTACGCTCCGCGCGCGCATCCCTGCGCGCGAGGGTCTCAAGCAAGCGG